>NZ_VTYM01000023.1:0-146320 GCF_013113925.1 Alteromonas sp. 07-89-2
CGGGAAGGTCTGGCAAGCTTCCTAGCTTCATTCTGGGAATTTGAAAGGGAACACCATTCCTGCATTCCCACGCTTCGCTAGGAAACTTGCCAGCGCCTTCTGAGAGGGCAATGATCTATGCGGATTGGTATAAAAATAATAACGCGGTACACAAACTAAACGGTTTACAACGCTCGTTAACAACAGCAAGCGGATTTTGTGTACTTGAGTATCCTTTTTACGAGTTAAAAATGCGCAATGGGATACTTTTTTACCTATTAGGAAAGGTTATGTCTTCACGATTATCTTTATCGCCTTTGTTGCTTGGAGTAGTACTACTTGCAGGTGTTGTAGTGTATTTGAATAAGCCCGAAGAAGAGAGCGCGAGTAATAGTAGCGTGCGGGCGACGCCGGTAAAAACAGCCTTGGTATCATCACAGGCATTCCCCATTACGATTGAGTCATTAGGTACTGCTACCGCCAATGAGTCGGTGAATATTACCGCACAAGTTACCGATACCGTAAAAACGATTAATTTTGAAGACGGCGATAAAGCCACCGAAGGCGAGTTACTGGTTCAGCTAAACAATACGGAAGAACGCGCCAGGGTAGAGGAACTTAAGGCGAATATTGATGAGGCCAAACGCCAGTTCACGCGAATTTCTGACTTGCGTCAGTCAAACGCTACCTCTGAACAACTTCTAGACGAGCAGCAAGCACGGGTGAAAGCCTTACAAGCTCAGCTAGATATTGCGCTAGCTCAGCTAAACGACTTACAGATACGTGCGCCATTTAGCGGACTATTAGGTAATCGCGAAATCAGTATCGGCTCTTTGGTGCAACCTGGTGACACTATCACTACTTTAGATGACATCAGTCTAATTAAGGTCGATTTCAGTATCGCTGAAAACCATCTTGCAAGCGTGGCTAAAGGGCAGGCATTAAGTGCATCCTCGGTGGCTTACCCCGGAGAAGAGTTTACAGGGAAAATCTCTAACATTGACACGCGACTCGACCCGATTAGCCGCTCTATTCGGGTACGTGCGACGATAGATAACCAAGATAATCGTCTACGCCCAGGTATGCTGCTTACCGTAATTGTTGAAAAGCGAGTGCTGAATACTTTGGTATTGCCGGAAAAGGCGCTGGTTCCCGTTCAAGACAAGCAGTATGTGTATGTTGTCAAAGATAACGTTGCACATCAAACCGAAGTGGTAATTGGTGAGCGTCGTCCCGGGCTGGTGCAAATTGTTAGTGGGTTAAACGAAGGCGATGAGGTCATTACCGAAGGCACGCTTCGGGTACGCGACCAATCTCCGGTTAACGTGTTAAACCGCTAAGGGAGCATATCGTCATGTTATTGTCAGACGTTTCTGTAAAGCGCCCTGTTTTCGCAACGGTTATTAATTTACTGCTGATCATTTTCGGTATTGTCGCTTTTACCATGTTGAGTTTGCGTGAATACCCTGATATCGACCCACCGATTGTCTCGGTGAGTACGACCTACACAGGGGCATCGGCTAATATTGTTGAGACTCGGATCACCCAGCTATTGGAAGATAGAATATCGGGTATTGAGGGGATAAAAAACGTTACCTCGACCTCTCGTAATGGTCGTTCAGACATTACTATTGAATTTAAGCTCTCTCGTGACATTGATGCTGCCGCGAATGACGTGCGTGAGCGAGTAAGTCGCGCACTCAATAACTTGCCTGACCAAGCTGATCCTCCTGAGGTGTCTAAAGCAAATTCCGATGAAAGCGCCGTGGTGTGGTACAACCTGCGAAGCACTAACCTAAATACCATGGAGCTGACTGACTACGCCGAGCGCGTATTAGTGGATAGGCTTTCAATTGTCGACGGTGTCGCTCGAGTTCAAATTGGGGGAGGCAGGCGCTATGCCATGAAAGTGTTCTTAGACCGCAATGCAATGGCGGCAAGAGGTATTACGGTAAACGATGTAGAGCAAGTCATTCGCGCCGAGAATGTGGAATTGCCGGCGGGGGAAGTGGAAAGTACTGATCGTAACTTTGAAGTACGGGTTGCGCGAACCTTTCTTACACCTGACGACTTTGCCGCGCTGACGGTTGCGATAGGCGACAACGGCTATCTTGTGCGGCTTGGCGAAATAGCCCATGTTGAATTAACCGCAGAAGATGACGAAACCGAGTTTCGTGGTGATGGGGTCAATATGATTGGACTCGGTATTATTAAGCAGTCCAAAGCCAACACCTTAGACGTTGCCCGTGCAGCGAAAGCGCAAATTGAAAGAATTGAAGCCACCCTTCCTGATAATATTTTTATTGTACCCAGCTATGATTCGTCGGTATTTATTGAGGCGTCGATTGATGAAGTATATGAGACTTTAGGTATAGCGATGCTCATGGTGGTGATCGTTATTTACCTTTTCCTAGGTAATATTCGCGCCACGTTGATTCCGGCAGTTACCGTACCCGTTTCTATTATTGCCGCTTTTATCGTGATGTATGCACTGGGGTTTTCGATCAACCTTCTTACCCTGCTTGCTATGGTGCTAGCCATCGGTTTGGTGGTGGATGACGCCATAGTTGTGCTTGAGAACATCTACCGACGCATAGAAATGGGCGAACCACCTATTTTGGCCGCCTACCGCGGCGCTAAAGAAGTTGGGTTTGCGGTTATTGCAACAACGCTGGTGCTTATTTCTGTGTTTGTACCGTTGGTTTTCCTTGAGGGCAACATTGGAAGGCTATTTACGGAGTTCGCATTGGCCATAGCTGCTGCGGTAGCGTTTTCAAGCTTTACCGCACTTACGTTGTCGCCCATGATGGCGTCGAAAATCCTTAAAAAAAGAACGCGGTCGTCTGGCTTTGGAAGTTGGATGGACAAGCAGTTCTCTAAACTAGAGAACGGCTACTTCAATACGCTAAGTAAAACGTTGCATCAGCCCATTCTGATGCTGCTTATGCTTGCTATTGCTATCGTTGCATTGGTACAGCTTTCTGAAAAAGTGCCTAGCGAGTTCGTTCCCAAAGAAGACAGAGGCAATTTCTTCATTTTGATGAACGCGCAGGAAGGGGCTAGTTTCGAAAGTAACGCAAAGAATCTCGAAAAAATTGAAAGTATCTTAATGCCTAACCGCGAGAGTGGGAAAATCAATCGCCTTTTGGTTAGAACACCTGGTTTCGGCGGTAATGCGGGTATCGCAATAGTGGGTTCTGCAGACTGGGATGAGCGAGATTTCAGTACATTTTCGCTCATGGATGAAATTAGCGCCAAACTTAACAGCGTGCCTGACGTTCGTGCTTTTGCCATCATGCGCAGCGGGATTTCCGGAGGAGGCCTCGGCCGTCCTGTTCAGTTTGTCTTACAAGGCGATACCTACGAAAATCTGGTTGAATGGCGAGACATTGTTCTACAAAAGGCAGCGCAGAACCCAAGGCTCATTCGACTAGACTCCGATTATAAAGAAACCTCTCCACAGCTATTGGTGAATATTAACCGCGACAGGGCCGCTGATCTTGGGGTATCAATTAGTGATATTGGCGGCACACTGGAAGTGATGCTGGGTCAGCGTAGGGTGTCAACATTCCTTGATAGGGGCGAAGAATACGATGTCATCATGGAAGGTATAGAGGAAGATTTTCGAAGCCCTAACAGCATAGAAAATTTGTACGTGCGTTCATCCCGTACTGGCGAGCTCATTCCTATGGACAATTTACTCACGTTTGAAGAGCAAGCCACGTCAGCACAGTTAAATCGCTACAACAGAATGCGTGCTGTCACTATTTCCGCCAACTTGGCGGACGGTTATACGCTAGGGCAGGCACTTGAATATTTAGAAAACATTGTAAGTACAGAACTGCCTGACAATGTATCAATAGATTACAAAGGCGAGTCACAGCTGTATCAGGAAGCGGGTAATTCATTTGTATATGTATTTATGCTGGCACTCGCTGTCACTTACTTAATATTGGCTGCGCAATTTGAAAGCTGGGTGCACCCGTTAGTCATCATGCTGACCGTGCCGTTGGCGCTTGTTGGAGCCTATATCGGGCTATTCTTTAGCGATATGACGATCAATATATACAGTCAAATTGGTTTGGTTATGCTAATTGGACTTGCCGCAAAAAACGGTATTCTTATTGTCGAGTTTGCAAACCAACTACGGGATGCCGGTATGGAGTTTGAATATGCGCTTAAACGCGCAGCCGCGCAGCGCCTACGTCCTATCGTAATGACGGGCTTCACTACGGTATTTAGCTCCTTACCACTTGTACTCGCGTCTGGACCAGGGGCAGAAAGCAGAATGGTTATAGGTATGGTCATTTTCTCTGGTGTTCTCGTTTCTGCCTTCATGACACTTTATGTTGTCCCCACCGCTTATAGTTGGCTGGCAAGAAATACCGGTTCTCCACTTCAACGAACAATGGAGATAGAGAAGCTGGAGCAGTCAATCCCTTATAAAAAAGGCGAATCGTAACCTTTAGCGGGGTACAAACCCCGCTTATCCCTTATTTTCTTCAATACACGCTCAACAAGGGTTGATTTAAAAATATACAGGAGGGGGCTATAAGAATTATCTTTCGCGTATGTTTTTATATACGTAAATATCAGCGCTCATCACTAAGTGCTTTGTGATGATGTTACTTAACTTACTAAATAATATAAAATAATTTGCTTTTCACTGCTCTCATCATAAATTCTTATTTGTGGCCATAATGCATAAAGGTATGTATTAGACATTTGTATAGTTGCTTAACTTACAACTTCATCTACACTTCGCGCCAAAATCAACCGCTTGTATAAGTCATTAATTTTTAAACGCTAAAATTTTCACGCTCAAATTGGCGAATATGGCAATTGTGACCAATACTTATCCCGTTGTATGAGTATGAGCACACACGCACATGTTTGTCTCAAGCCGTTTAAAAGCTCCACTTTCCGTGCAAACGGGTTAGCAAGAAAGTTAAAAGCGAAGAGCAAGCATTCAACAGACTCTAGAGGACATATCATGAAGAAATGGATACTTGCAGCAGGATTGTGCTGTAACGTAGCTTTTGCCGATGTAGCAGTTATTGTTCATCCAAGTAACGCTGACACCCTCGATAAAGATAGTATTAGCCGTTTATTTCTAAATAAAGCAAAGGCGTTTCCAAGCGGTACGCAAGCCGAGCCAGTTGCGTTAGCTGATGGCCAATCTGCCACCGATGAATTTAACGGCAAGGTATTAAACAAAACCGCAGCACAATTAACTGCGTTTTGGTCAAAACTAGTATTTACCGGTAAAGGTCAACCACCAAAAGCTCTGGGTAGCGATGCAGAAGTTGTATCTAAAGTAGCAGGAAACCCTGGCGCAATTGGTTACGTCGACGCTGGCGCTGTTAACGACAGCGTACGAGTAGTCGCTACCTTTTAACTGACCGTTTATACAAAGAATTTAAGGAACACGCATGAAAACCAAACTTGCTATCTTATCTATGGCTGGCCTGTTAGCTACTCCGGCACTGGCTGATATTCAAATCAACGGCTTTGCAAACCTTATTGGTGGTATGACACTAGACGATGACGAGTCAGTGTACGATTACGACAGCGACTTTAACTTCGACCCTGCAAGTGTATTTGGCCTTCAGGTTCGTGGTGATGTTAGCGATAAGCTCTCTGCGACCGCCCAGCTGGTTGGCCGTGGTAGTGAAGATTACGACGCCGATTTTGAATGGGCGTACATGACCTATATGTTGAACAACAACTTCAACATCAGTGCAGGCCGTCTTCGTATGCCTTTATTTAAGTACTCTGCGTCATTAGATATCGGTTACTCGTATCACTGGCTAACACCACCAGATGCTGTATACGGCATTGACTTCAACAACATTGACGGTGTTCGTGTTGACTACATGAACTACTCAGGTAACTGGGAATATGGTGCACAGTTTACCGTTGGTCGTGTTGAGGCTGATACCACCATTTCAGGAACGCCTGCTGCGTTAGAATTGGAAAACGTGGTCGCTGTTTCATTTGAAGCAACACGCGATTGGTTCAGTGCGCGTACTTTGCTTGCACGTGGTAAAACAAGTGCTGCGAATGCTGACTTTGACACATTTGTTGGTGGTTTAAATCAATATGGTGCCTTTATTCCTGCGGCGTCTTTGGCCGCTGAAGGCCTAAGTGTTAACGAAGATACAGGTACCTTCTTTGAAGTGGCTGTTGATATCGATAAGTATGATTGGTTTGTGGGGGCAGAATTTACCCAAACAGAAGTTGATGGCTCTGTTATTGCCGATAATAAAGCATGGTACGTTACGGCGGGTATGCGCTTTGGCAAGTTTACACCACATATTACTTACGAAGTTGAAGAAGCGGATAATGGTACTCAGCTAGGTTTAATTGCTGCATTACCAGCTACGATTGCGACAGGTGATGCCTTGGTTGATGCTACGTGGAACGGCGCAAATGGCTCGCCGGGTATTTACCAAACTGCGGCAGGTATTGCTGCTCAACAGGAGCTAGATGTATCTGCAGTTACTGTTGGTCTTCGTTACGACGTTGAGCCAGGCTTTGCACTTAAAACTGACGTAACTTGGTATTCAGATGATCTAAACGATCTAAATGATGCAACACTGCTTAAAGTAGGCGTAAACTATACGTTCTAACTACTCGTTATGGCCTTGCATTTTGGTGCGAGGCCATAAATTCATTAAAGATTTTAGCTAGTGGGTAGATAAATTAGATATGATGTTTTTTCAGGTAAAACTGAAACGTAGTTAAGCAATTATAAAAAACAGTGGGATAGCTGATGAACTTTCTAAAAAAAATGCCAATTGCGACAAAGATTTTCCTCATTCCGGGGATCGCAGCGCTAAGTTTTATTATTTACTTGCTTATCACTGTCTATACCGCACTCAATAATGGTGCAACGCTAGAAAAAGTTCAGAAAGTTCAATTTCCTGCCCTTCAACTATCAGCATCAACCTTAGTTGATATGCAAAAGGTTCGCGATACCCTTGCGAGCGCAGTGACCACTGGTGATCAAGACACCCTAACCATGGCGCAAGAGCTCGCCGAAGAAGCAAAAAGTGGCTTAAACCACATTGCTTCGATTAGCCCTGAATTTCGTAGTGAAATTTCCCGCATCTCCTCAGGCTTTGATAGTTATTTCGATGTTGCCTACGACGTATCACAGTCTATGGTCAACGGCACTGCCGACTTCAGTCGTTTAGGCGAACTCTCAGCCCAAATGAATCAGTCTTACGATGGTGCCATCGCTGCGATGTCTCAATTTCGTGATGCTCAACAGGCGGCATTTGAAGAAGCATTTAAAAACACAGACAGTGCCAATACCTCGTTAATTAGCACAGGCGTCATTTTAGCCGTGGTTGTGACTATATTGCTGTTTGGAACAGCGGTACCTATTGTTCGCGGCATTAAGCAAAGTATTGATGACGTGGTTCGTTCCCTCAAAGATATTGCTCAAGAAAACGGTGACCTAACGGTTCGCATAGAAACCAAAAGCGAAGATGAAATTGGCGAGTTGGTGTATTGGTTCAATCAATTCATGGACAAACTGCAAGGCGTAGTGCGTGATGTGGTAGAAGCGAGTTTACCGCTATCAAACCTAGCGCAGAACTTACGCGGTGTAACGGAAGAAACCCAGCGCACCATTGATGTACAGCAAAAGTCTGCAACCAATGCTAAGCGTGCGGTAGATACGATGAGTGGCTCTGTTGACGGTGTTGCACATAGCGCAGCGCAGGCGGCAAGTGACGCTAACGAAGCAACAACAGCGGCCAGTGAAGGACGTCAAATCGTACAGCAAACCGTTACCAGTATTCAGCAGCTTGCTGAGAACGTACGAGAAACCGCTGACGTTATAGCTCGTTTAGAGTCTGATTCTAATAAAGTTGGCTCGGTGCTGGATGTGATCAAAGGTATTGCAGAGCAGACCAACCTGTTAGCACTAAATGCCGCCATTGAAGCCGCAAGAGCGGGTGAACAGGGTAGAGGCTTTGCGGTAGTCGCAGATGAAGTGAGAACGCTAGCATCGCGCACACAGCAGTCTACGGAAGAAATTCAAAGCACCATTGAACAGCTTCAAAGTGCCGCACACTCGGCAGTAGAGGTAATGTCACGTGGTACCGAACAAGCAACTAGCAGCGTTGAAACAGCCAACAAAGCGGGAAGCAGTCTAGAAACTATTACCAGTACTATTGGGCGCATCAACCAAATGAACGAGCAAATCGCGCACAACACGGAAGATCAACGCACAGTCGCGGTTGACATAGTTCGTCACGTTGATGAGATTCATGAGCGTACCGAGCAAACAGCGAGCCGTTCAGGTGAACTAGGCAGCATGTGTAATGAGCTTGCCGACCTAGCGCAGCACCTTGAGTCAATTGCGAAGCAATTCAGAGTGTAATACCTTATCAAATGCTATTTAGGGCCTCCGCAAGGAGGCTTTTTTGTAGGTGCTAATTACATTTCAAAAGTCATTGTTACTAGCGCTAGTAAAGCGGAATTAGCATAAAACGAAGGCATAAAAAAATCCCCAGCCAAGGCTGGGGATTTTTAGTCAAAGCAATGCTTTTTCTATTCGTCTAAGAAGCTGCGTAGCTGCTCAGAACGGCTAGGGTGGCGAAGTTTGCGAAGTGCTTTCGCTTCAATTTGACGAATACGCTCACGGGTTACGTCAAACTGCTTGCCTACTTCTTCAAGGGTGTGGTCAGTATTCATGTCGATACCGAAGCGCATACGAAGTACTTTTGCTTCACGGGCGGTCAGGCCTGCTAGTACTTCCTGCGTTGCATCTTTCAAGCTACCGCCAGTTGCTGAGTCGAGGGGCTGAATAATCGTGCTGTCCTCGATAAAGTCGCCAAGATGTGAATCTTCATCATCACCGATTGGGGTTTCCATCGAGATTGGCTCTTTAGCAATTTTAAGTACCTTACGAATTTTGTCTTCAGGCATTAACATGCGCTCTGACAACTCTTCAGGGGTAGGCTCACGACCCATTTCCTGAAGCATTTGACGAGAGATACGGTTAAGCTTGTTGATCGTCTCAATCATGTGAACAGGGATACGGATAGTACGCGCCTGGTCAGCAATAGAGCGAGTAATCGCCTGACGAATCCACCACGTTGCATAAGTTGAGAACTTATAACCACGACGGTATTCGAACTTATCCACCGCCTTCATTAGACCAATGTTACCTTCTTGAATAAGGTCTAGGAATTGAAGACCACGGTTGGTGTACTTCTTAGCAATTGAGATAACAAGACGTAAGTTAGCTTCAACCATTTCTTTCTTCGCGCGGCGTGCTTTCGCTTCACCGATTGACATGCGACGGTTGATGTCTTTGATATCTGCGATCACCAAGCCAGTTTCCTGTTCAACTTGGTTCATCTTGCTAATACAGCGCTCAATTTCTTCCTGATTTACAGCAAGGTCAGCGGCGTATGGTGCACCTGATTTAACTGCTTCATGTAACCATGCATTAGACGTTTCGTTGCCCGCAAATGCTTTGATGAAGTCTTTCTTCGGCATTTTTGCGTTAACCACGCAGAACTTCATTACTAGACGCTCTTGAATACGCACTTTGTCCATCATCTCACGCATGTTCTTAACCATGCGATCGAACTGTTTTGGAACTAGGCGGAATTCTTTGAAAACATCGCTTAATGCATTGATTTGCGTGCGAGAGTCAGCATGAGCTCGGCCTTTCTTCTCGATAACTTCACGAGTTTTAAGGTATTGCTCACGAAGCTCAGTGAAACGCTCACGGGCTAACTCTGGGTCAACACCGCTATCGTCTTCGTCGCTATCGTCATCATCTTCATCGTCGTCTTCATCATCTAACTCTTCTTCAGATAATTCAGAACCAACGTGAGTAGCCGTTGGAGCAAGGTCTTGCTCATCGTTAGGATCAACAAAGCCAGAGATGATGTCGCTCAAGCGAATTTCTTCTGCTTCGTAAAGATCCCACTGGTCTAATAGATAAGTGATAGCTTCTGGGTATTCAGCAACTGAACATTGTACCTGGTTGATACCATCTTCAATTCGTTTAGCGATTTCAATTTCGCCTTCACGAGTAAGAAGTTCAACCGTACCCATTTCACGCATGTACATGCGAACTGGGTCAGTCGTACGGCCAATTTCGCTTTCTACAGTAGCTAATGCCTGAGCTGCCGCTTCTGCAGCATCTTCATCAGCATTCGCTTCTTGCATGAGAAGTTCGTCTGCATCAGGAGCTGATTCAGAAACTTGAATTCCCATGTCGTTAATCATGCGGATTATGTCTTCGATTTGATCAGAATCGACAATATCTTGCGGCAGGTGGTCGTTTACTTCTGCAAAGGTTAAGTAACCTTGCTCTTTACCTTTTGCAATCAGGAGTTTAATCTGAGACTGCTTGCTTTGCGCCATATAACCTACACTTCTCACATTCAATTAGTTTGCAATAGAAAAGACAACATACGTCTAGGTATGTTCCCCGTTCTGCTGTAGTACTGCTTTTGTATCAAGGCCGTTAATGCTCGATGCCACGCTGGTCTAAACCATTATGTTGCGATGCACATCTGCTCGGGTTCGGATCTGCCCGTTATGTTCGGCTATATCTTTGCTACTCGTGCTGCTGTATTTTTGTTCACTTTATAGTGAATGAGACACGTTTATCTGTGCCCACAGCGAATTAGCCAGTATAGCAGAATAAACGGTGGTTTTACCAGATTGATGGCCGATTTTTTAGCCAGTGTTTTTAAGCTACAAAACAGCGCATACTTACAGCGCGTACTCCAGACAGCGCGTATTCTAGCTAAACTAATCTTGTTAACTTAATCCCACTAACATAAGTGTTTAAAAAAGCCTTATGCAAAAGCCTACAGAAGAACAGGCTAACCTCTAGGTCAGTTTGCCCAAGGTTAACTCTTCTGTCTTTCCCTCATAAGCAGGTTCAATTCCTGTTTTTCCGCCTGTGTCAACGGCTGAACCCGCGAGCGTGAAATTAAGGTTTCAATGCGGCTATCGAAATGCCCGTCCAGTAAGCGAGCGAAGCTGTCGTTGTAAACCCGTTCAGCATCCTCGTCTTTAACCAAGTGTTCTTGTAACAATAATTTCGCGATAGTAGAAGAATGGGGATGGTCGCGGAAATTTTCAACAAGCTGCGCGGTTTTTGCTTGAGGGTGACTTACGCAATAGCGATGCACATCGCGTAATAAATCCATGCCAGCAGCGTTGCTGCCCGCAAAAATATCAATTTGAACGTCTTCACATAGTGTGGCTAATTCAGGTTTATCAAGCAGCAAGCGTATCAGCATGCGAAGCGGTGATAGTTTAGGCTTGTTTACTTGATTGCGATTCGGAGAATAAGCTTGCTTCGAACCTTGATTGGCTTTGGTAATATCTTGCTGAAGTTTAAACCGATCGAACTCGCCAGTGTGCTTGGCTAATTCTTCGAGCAGCATTTGCTTTTGATCATCACCTAATGTGCTTTCGATAAGCGGCATTGCCGCTTTCTTAAGGGCAATTTTACCTTCCGGCGTGCCCACATTGTGCGTCTTTAATAAGTTTTCAAAGAAAAAGCGGGATAACGGCATGGCGTCATCTAGCATTTCCATAAACGCATCTTTCCCCACCTGACGCACCATAGTGTCAGGATCCTCGCCGTCAGGTAAGAATAAAAACGAAATACGCACGCCGTCTTTTAACGCGGGCAGGGCGTTTTCTAACGCGCGCCATGCAGCTTCACGCCCTGCGCGGTCACCGTCATAACAGCATACAATGTGAGACGTAGCGCGAACCAGCATTTGAATATGTTCAGGTGTGGTAGCTGTACCTAGCGCAGCAGTAGCAATATTAATGTCGAATTGACTGAGCGCCACTACGTCCATATAGCCTTCTACAATAACGACGGTATCCAGGCTACGATTTTTTTGTCTGGCAGAATAAAAGCCAAAGAGCTCACTGCCTTTGTGGAAAATGCGTGTTTCTGGCGAGTTTAAGTATTTAGGGCCGCCGTCATCTAATACTCGGCCTCCGAAACCCACCACACGACCCCGTTTGTCCCTGATAGGAAACATAATGCGGTCGCGGAAGAAGTCGTAAGTACGCCCTTGGTCGTTTTTATTGACCAGTTTTAAATCGACCAGTTGCTTTATGCGCTGTGGATCTTTGCCAAAGGTATTTAGCAACGCGTCCCAACTGTCTGGCGCGTAGCCAATTTCCCATTGCTTAACGATATCGCCGCTCAAGCCACGGTTTTTCAAGTAGTCGATGGCTTTTTTGCTATTACCATTTTGGCGTAACTGATGCTGGAAAAAGCGTGCAACTTGCTCCATTACTGCGTAATCGTCTTGCTGTTGCTGCTTTTTCTCTTCGCTCATGGCAGGGCGACTGCCCTTTTCACGGGGGACTTCAAGCCCGTGATAGCGCGCTAGCTCTTCAATCGCCTCGACAAATTCTAAGCGGTCGAATTCCATAATAAACGAGATAGCGTTACCGTGAGCGCCACAGCCGAAACAGTGGTAAAACTGTTTGTCTTGGCTAACAGTGAAAGATGGCGACTTTTCGTTATGAAAAGGGCAGCACGCTTGGTAGTTTTTACCTGCTTTTTTAAGTTTAACTCGGCTATCTACCACTTCTACCACATCGGTACGTGACAGCAGGTCGTCTATAAAATCGCGAGGTATCTTTCCAGCCATGAGGGTACTTTCAAAAAGGGTTAGTTAAAAAAGATTCAGTTCAAAAGAATGAGAAAAGCACAAGTCGTAACTGCGCTTCAAGCGACAGGCTACAACATTATGAAAACAGTAATCTACTTTAACAGGGAAGTGTAAAAATGAGAACAATGAAGGTGTGACAATGCACACCTTCTACACGCTTCACTTTTACGAAAGGGCAGAGTTTAAGCGTTCAAACGCGCCTTAATTTTTGCACTCAAAGCACCCATGTCGGTGCGGCCTTGAACCTTAGGTTTCAAGGCGCCCATGACTTTACCCATATCCTGCATACCCGATGCTCCGGTCGCAGCCATGGTTTCGTCGATAAGTGCATTTAGCTCATCGTCAGTCAAAGGCTGAGGTAAGAAATCTTCAATGTAAGTGATTTCTTCACGCTCTTTGCTAGCTAGGTCGTCGCGGTTTGCTGCGTCAAATTGCGCAGCCGCGTCTTGGCGCTGCTTAACCATTTTGGTCAGTACCGCTAAGATTGCACTGTCGTCTAGCGTAATTTGTTCATCGATTTCTTTTTGTTTAATGGCAGCCATTGCCATGCGAATAGTACCAAGACGTACTTTTTCTTTTGCACGCATCGCATCTTTTTGCGCTGCTTTTAAATCATCAATTAGTGCCATGATGTTTCCTGATTTTTTATTAGTAGAGTTTATACCAATCCACACAGATAATTGCCCACTCAGAAGGCGCTGGCAAGTTTCCTAGCGAAGCGTGGGAATGCAGGAATGGCTGTTCCCTTTCAAATTCCCAGAATGGAGCTAGGAAGCTTGCCAGACCTTCCCGAAGGGCGAGTTTAAAATGTCCGTACTCTTTGTTGTGTCCCCTTGATGTAGAACCACTATACCTGCGGTAACACGCCGCGATTACGAACATTTTAACTCTCGCTGAGTGGATAATCATCTATGCGGACTGGTATTATTAAGCCCCAGGTTGAAAATCAAATGCAACCATTTGAAAAGGAAAAAATGGAGTCGATAAGAATAAGGCCAAAAAATAGAGGCCCAGAAACGCGAAAGGTGCTGCAATTGCAACACCTTTCAGACTCGTTACTTAACCCTATATTAGTAGAGTTTTACGCGACGTGCGTTTTCACGAGCTAGCTTCTTAAGATGACGCTTCTTAGCGGCAGCTTTCTTGCGCTTGCGTTCCCAAGTTGGCTTTTCGAAGAATTCACGACGACGAACTTCAGAAAGAACACCTGCTTTTTCACAAGAACGCTTAAAACGACGCAGCGCCACATCAAACGGCTCGTTTTCTCTAACTTTAACGATAGGCATTAAACACTCACCTCAAAACTTTTACTGTGTAAATCCGGGTAAAATTGTGCGCTAAAAAGGCCACCCGGGTTAAAAATGGTGCGAAATTCTAATCATATCTACAGAGAAAGTAAAGGATGAATTGCCAAAAAATAGCCAATATTGTGCATTTACCGTTCATTTACCTGTTCACTGGCATTCCATGAATGCAGGATTAAAGGTAAACTCTGCGCTCGTTAAGCACCGTGTTGTTTAACTCGGCTTGTATAAGCGCCCTTTTCAGAATGTTTTCTTGCTTAATTCCCTTTTGAAAAATGGTTATCAAAAGTGTGGAATCAGATGATCCTGACTAGGGTAGTGTTATGATCGCGGCGGGATCATAAAGATGATCGCATCAGATCGCCAGAATTATTTTCTCAGTTTTTGATATTTGCTTAGTCATTATGGCTCTCAACAATTGTGTGAACACGTGTTGTGATAAAAAGACGACAGCAAATCCAAAAACGAAGCATTGAAGTTAGTAGTAAAAGGGTTACTCCCCATGCGTATTTTAGGAATAGAAACATCTTGTGACGAAACTGGCATCGCCGTTTACGACGATGAAAAAGGGTTGCTGTCGCACGAACTATATAGCCAAGTAAAGCTGCACGCAGACTACGGTGGTGTTGTGCCTGAACTTGCGTCACGGGACCACGTGAGAAAGATCATTCCTTTAATTGAAAAGGCTATGGAAGACGCTAACACCCAACCATCAGAGATCGACGGCGTTGCTTTTACCCAAGGCCCCGGTTTAGTGGGCGCATTGTTAGTGGGTTCGTCTGTCGGGCGTTCATTGGCCTACGCGTGGAATGTGCCTGCAGTGGGCGTTCATCATATGGAAGGGCATTTATTAGCGCCTATGCTTGAAGACGACGCACCTGAATTTCCTTTCGTTGCTTTATTGGTTTCAGGTGGCCACTCAATGCTAGTTAAAGTCGAAGGCATTGGTCAATATGAAGTACTTGGTGAGTCTATTGATGATGCCGCTGGTGAAGCCTTTGATAAAACCGCCAAGTTACTTGGCCTTGATTACCCAGGCGGCCCTCTTTTAGCAAAATTGGCTGAAAAGGGAGAAGCGGGACACTATAAGTTTCCTCGCCCGATGACCGACAGACCAGGACTAGATTTCAGTTTCAGTGGTTTAAAGACCTTTGCGGCGAACACCATTCGCGATGCTGACCTAACCGGTGGTGATGCTGAGCAAATTAAAGCCAATATTGCCTACGCGTTTCAAGAAGCAGTAGTTGATACGCTTATTATAAAATGTAAGCGAGCATTAAAGCAGACTGGCATGAAGCGTTTGGTTATTGCTGGCGGCGTAAGTGCAAATACAATGTTGCGCAGTGAGATGAAAGCCCTGATGCAAGAGCTAAAAGGTGAGGTGTTTTATCCTAGCTTAGCGTATTGTACAGACAATGGTGCCATGATTGCCTATGCGGGCATGCAGCGATTGAAAGCTGGAGAAACCTTGGCCTTGTCTTCTCAAGCCAAGCCGCGCTGGCCCCTTGATACTTTATCGGCGGTTTAGATACCCATAAAAAAACGGTAATTAGGCGCAACACCTCGTTGTAAACGCTACTATGTCTTCCCTGAGTTCACTGGGGAAATATTGAGCATAGCAAGCAGGTAAAACAAAAAATCATAAATAAAAGGCAATGGGAGCGCATTCCATTGCCTTTTGTTTTACTAAAATGAACATTGAGTAAGGACGTTAAACATCATGCGCTTAGCAACAGACGGAACAAAACAAAATGCATCGCTATTCTATTTAGCATTGTCGTTATTTATTTCGCTTACCTTTGCAGCGCTCACTGCGTCCAATGCATTTGCATCAAGCAAAGCACCCTTGAATGACTTTGTAAAAGGCCTTAAGCAAGAGCAGCAAGATCAGTATGTAGTGCTCATTTCTCTTGATGGATTTCGCCACGACTATATCGAATTGCACAACGCGCAACACCTTGGTGCTATTGCAAAGAAAGGGGTAAGAGCGTCGTCTATGACCCCTGTTTATCCTTCAAATACCTTTCCCAACCATATTTCACTGATCACTGGGTTATTACCGAAACACCACGGCATCGTGAACAATCGATTTTTTGATAAGTCTCGCCCAACGAAAGAAGGCTACGCGCAGTACAAGCTGGGTTACGGCGGCATGGACAGCACGTGGATTACGGCAACGCCGCTATGGAACTTAGTGGAATATCATGGCATGAAGGCAGCTACCTTCTTCTGGCCAGAGTCTGATTCACGCATATCAGGTACCTTACCTAGCTACTTCTATCACTACTCTAAATACGCCGATTACCAGCAGCGGGTAGATCAAATTATAACTTGGTTGAAACTGCCTGAGGTGTCGCGCCCTCGCTTTATTGCGGGTTATTTCTCGCTTACCGATTCGGTTGGACATGATGAAGGACCTTTTGCCGACAAAACCAATGATGCGGTGCAGGAAGTGGATGCGCTTATTGGTCAACTTTATGAACGCATTAACGCATTAGATTTGCCGGTAAACTTGGTGGTGGTGTCGGATCACGGCATGACACCCATTGATGAAAGTCAGCTTATAGAAGTTGAGTCTTTATCTATACCTGATAGCTTCATTATTGAAAATGAAGGAGCGCAAGTTCATCTTTACGCCAAAGTGGGCGTGAACGATAAACAAATCACCGAAGAAACAGAACGTCTTACCCATATAGCCGAAAACCGTTACATTGTGCTTAACGATACCCAGCGCGCTGAGCGACATATGGAAGCGGGAAATAGAACCGGCGATATTATTATTGAGATAGCCCCGCCAGCACGCTTTAAAAACGCCAACAGCATGCATATTAGTAAAGGTGGGCATGGCTACATGAACACGCTGCCTGATATGGGGGCGACGTTTGTTGCAGTGGGACCTGCGTTTAAAACGAATACCACCCTACCAGTGTTTAGCAATCTGGAGGTTTATCCTGCGTTGGCCAAAATACTTGGCATTGCGCCGGTTACGCCGATAGATGGTAAGTTAGATGTTCTGGAAAAGGCGCTTACTCTTTAACTTTTCCCTTATCCCATACTTTACTCTCATTGCCCGCTAGAAGTCGGGCAATGTTGTCTTTGTGGCGTAGAATGATAAGCAGCGAAAGCATTGCCACGGGCACGGTATATAAAGGCTTAATCAAAAATGTAAATAACGGCGCAAGAGATACTGCGATAAGCGCGCCCAATGAAGAATAGCCTGTAAGAAACACCGCTACTACCCAACTCAAAATAAGCAAACCTGCTAAATCGAGGCCTATTGGGAGCATAGCGCCAAACGCAGTGGCGACGGCTTTTCCACCTTTGAAACCAAAATAGAGCGGAAAGATATGCCCCAAGCACGCAAAAATAGCAATGACGCCTAACATAATTGGCTCTATGTCCAGAAAGTAACTGCCGTAAACGGGAATAGTGCCTTTTAGTATATCCATGACAAGCACGAGGAGTGCTGGAACACGACCGCCCAGTCGATACACATTGGTAGCACCTGGATTTTTAGAGCCGGCGGTTCGTGGGTCTGGTAAACCAAACAGCTGGCTTATAACCACAGCACTTGAAAGTGAACCGAAAAGATAGGCAACAGCGATCATCAAAAGAGTTAGCGAAATCATTTTGTCATTCTAATTATTAAAAATATTGCCTTTTATTACGTTAAATTTGGTGTGTGCAAGTTCAATGGGCTTTAGTCGCATTAAATTGTGAAACCTTGGTTGCTCCCAGTTGTCATACAGCGGTATAGTTGTGCCACACAAGCGTAAAGCTACTCCATCCAAACGCGATATGCCACCGTTTACCAGCAATATGTGGGTGAAAGCGCAGTAGTAAGACCAGTAGTAGGGCCAATAAAAACGGCGATAAACTGGTTTGATAACAGAACAAGATGAAAAATTCCATGGGAAAAATTTATATAACAGGGCTTGAAGTAGACACCCTGATTGGTGTTTATGACTGGGAGCGAGTAAGAACCACCCAGCTACTTCTTGATGTAACACTTGATGTTGATTTAAGCGCTGCGATGCAAAGCGACGATGTTGCAGACACAGTAGACTATGCAAAAGTGGCAGAGTGTATTGTAGAAGCAGGCAAAGAAAGCACATTTGAGCTGCTTGAAGCTTTAGGTAATAAAGTGATGGACGCCGTTCTTGATAATTTCACCGTTGCGTCAATAACACTTAAAATTGTTAAGCCTAATATCCTTCCCAATGCGCAAACGGTTGCTGTTGAAATGCGTAAAGAGCGCAATTGATGTCACAACACACCATCTTAATCAGCATTGGCTCTAATATTGAACGTGAGCATTACACCAAGCAATCTTTAGTTGCCCTGAAACAGCACTTCTCAGATGTTGCAGTGTCTTCGGTCTACGAGAGCGAAGCGGTGGGCTTCAATGGAAGCCCTTTTTATAATGCTGCTGCCCGTGCGACGACGTCAAAAAGTATTAAGGAAGTGTGCGCAATTCTTAAAGCCATTGAAAAAGACAATGGCAGGGTGCATACAGACAAAAAATTCTGTGCCAGAACCCTTGATCTCGACTTGCTTACCTATGATAGTAAGGTGACCACAACCCCTGTGGTTTTACCTCGCGAAGAGATTTGCTACAACGCGTTTGTGCTTTGGCCGTTAGCTGAACTTGTTCCCAACGACATTCACCCTGAAACGCAAGAAACCTATGCCAAAATGTGGCAAAACTTTGATAAACAGAAACAGCAATTATGGCCGATTGACTTTACTTGGAGTTAAGCAAAGGAATGACACTTTTTGAAATTATTATTTTAGCAATTATTCAGGGCGTTACTGAATTTCTTCCTATCAGCAGCTCTGGACACTTGTTGTTGCCCGCTGAACTTTTTGGTTGGGTAAGTCAGGGCTTAGCGTTTGATGTCGCCGTTCATGTGGGAAGCCTGCTTGCGGTTATGATCTATTTTCGTCAAGAAATCGCTCAGATGACCGTAGCTTGGGTAACACAAGGGTTTAGCAAGCAACAATCTACCGACAGTAAGCTTGCTTGGTACGTTATTGTGGCAACTATTCCAGCGGTTATTATTGGCTTTTTAATGAAAGGCTGGATAGAAGAAAACGCACGTACGGCGCTGGTAATAGCGGGTACCACTATTATTTTTGGTTTGCTGCTATGGTACGCCGATGCCACTGCAAAACGCGAACAAGAGCTTGAAGGACTGACACTTAAGCAAGCCATCTATATCGGGTTAGCCCAAGTATTGGCACTCATTCCTGGCACATCTCGCTCAGGTATTACGATGACTGCAGGTTTGATGTTAGGCCTTAAGCGCGAAGCGTGTGCACGCTTTTCCTTTTTGCTGTCTATTCCAGTTATTTTAGGCGCGGGGCTTTTGGCCACTCTCGACCTGCTTAATGCCAACGAAGCGGTAGACTGGTATGCGCTGCTTTATGGCGCGGCGTTTTCATTCGTAAGCGCCTACCTTTGTATCTATTTGTTCCTAAGCTGGATATCGCGTATCGGCATGCTGCCTTTTGTTATCTATCGCTTGGCGTTAGGCGTAATACTACTGTGGTTTGTTTTCGCTTAAGTAAAGAAAAAAGGGCGTTGTCTTTCGTATGAGGGGGCTTCGTATGAGGGGGTTATTCGCATGAGAATGTGCCCCAGCGCCGCACAATAGCACTTAATTTTTAATTATGTTCGCAGGCAAATGTTTTAACGCCGCTAACGTAATTGGTAATCACCTAATAGGTAAGGGAAGTGAGATATGGCAGAAACAATATTTGATAAAATCATCAGCAAGGAAATTCCAGCGGACATATTGTACGAAGATGAATTGGCGCTGGCGTTTAAAGATATAAACCCTCAGGCACCGACTCACTTTCTGGTTATTCCAAAAAAGCAAATTGCAACGGTAAACGATATAGCCGAAGAAGATCGCGAAGTGGTGGGGCACTTGTCATTTGTTGCAGCAAAAATTGCAAAGGAGCAAGGGTTTGCTGACCAAGGCTTTCGTACGGTAATGAACTGTAATGAATACGGTGGTCAAACGGTATATCACATTCACCTTCACGTGTTGGCAGGCAAACCGCTAGGCTGGCCTCCGTATACTGAAAATATGAAGCAACACGTAGAGTAGCGTGGAAAGATAGGAATACAAAAATGCCGCCCTAGATAGTTATCCCAGGGCGGCATTTTTATTTTATGAGTACAGTACTTACTTAGTTAGCAAGCCCCAGTACTTTCTTACCTTGGTTGAAGTGAATATCAACTGGAATACTCGCTGCCTCTAGGCGCGCTAAATCTGAAGCAAGATCGGGTTTAATTACACCCATAGTTTCTACTAGCTTCGCTACGCCATCGTAATCGCCGTCACCTTGTAACGTAAGGATTAGTTCAGATAGTGCTTCTACTGCGGCGCCCATCTTCTCCATATTTACGCGATACATGCCGTCTTCTGTTTTCTCGAAGGCGCCTTGCTGGGCAAAAAAGTTAAAGCGGATCATGTTCGCTTTTCCGTGTGCAGAACTTGCGCCGAAACGCACGGAACGGAAAATGCCAGCCATAAAGGTAACGTAATAATCTTCTAGTGTTCCTTCAGTGATTTCACCTTTTTCAAGAAGACTTTGTACCATGTACAAACCTAGAATATCCGCTTTGCCTTCTTCAAGAGCTGACGCATGCTCTTTAAGTGCTCCGCGCACAGTCCCTGAACCATCTAGGGTATTCTTAATCCCTAAACCGTGTGCCACTTCATGAAACATGGTGTTCGCGAAAAAGGCGTCAAACGTAATGTGTTCACGTTGCTCTGGTACAATTAACGTATCCGCAATAGGCACCAAAATAGTATCGAACTTTGCACGCATTGCGTTTTTAAGCTGCAGACGGCGGGTACCTTTTTCTAGCTGTACTCGCTCATCATTGGGCAAGTTAATTGCAATGGTCTTACTGCCAGCATTAGAGTGGCCGGCATAATAAATAACATCATAAGCGTTAAGGTCTGCATCAGAACCTGGCATTTCCGCTTTATATGCCTCAGCAACCGGAAGGCCTTGCTGTAATTCAGGTAAAAAAGCCGCATATTTAGCTAGCTTTTCACTCCATGCTAAATCTTTAATGAGTACATAGGCTTCAAACGCTGCGCGATAGCCAAAGAGTTGATCTTCGTAGCTTTCAATAGGACCGATAACCAGCTCAATAGGGTTGGTTTTCATATCCATCCACGCCATGTCAGAAGCCAGGTAGTCGTTTGATAGTAGGGCTTCAGAACGCAGCTGCAAATATTGTTTAAAGCTTTCATCTTCAGCAAGCTCTGACGCTTTTTTAAGTAAGTCAGACGCCTTCATTAATTCGCTTTTAAAGGCTTCAGAATAAGGCACCGAATAAAGGTTGCCCGCTTCATCGCGCTTCACCATGGAATAAAGGCCTTGTTTGTCGCCAAAATCTGCCGTGGCAAATTCCTCTTTTTCCATATCATGGGGGTAGAACTCAGCGCCCAGCGCTTTGTCTTCATAGCCACTTAAAAAAGGTGTATCGCCATTTAAGCGATCCCAAGGTCCATAGTTTATCGCTGCAAAGTGGCGAACTTTTTCGTCACTAATTGACGAAAGAAATGCATCTTTATCTTCAAAGAACGCTTGTTTCCAGAACAAGTCGTCCATGATTTTCGATGCATCAATTAACAGTGAAAGCATTTTGTGTTGATTGTCACTAAGGTGTGACAAATCGCTGGTAAGATCTACGCCGTGATAAATAGATAAGCGAGACTCATCAACAAGTAAGGTTTGCTCGGAAGCGGTTTCAGGCTTTGCTGTTTGAGTTGGTGTTGTATCGGCGCTTTTGCTGCACGCGGTCAGCATAAATAAACCCGCTACTGCAGCTGCAATAGGAGAATAAGTTGTAATTGTTTTTTTCATAATGACTCTTACCGTGTGGTTTAACCGCATTGATTTACAGTATGCGGGGCGGTGAATAGGTAGCTCACTATAGCTATGCTTTTGATTTAATAAAAAAGTATGAAAAATATTTGCTTAATATCAATAGTGGTTTGCTACCAGTTGACTATACTTTTAAAAAGCTCTGGTGGTTCTACCGTTGCTAATAATTCGCATCGACAATGTATTTTTTTAGTTGGTCGAAACTAAAGAGCTACTATAGTATGGTGATAGAAATACCATAATAAAACAATAAACGGTTTGTATTTTAGCGTGAAGCATAGAGGCCTATGTAAGTTAACGCACGGAATGCAACGCACAAACATCGAATCTATTTTAGTCATCAGTTTTGCTGGTGGTCGAGATGATTAACTGGTAAAGCAACCTATCGCCTTCACGAGGCTATTTGGAACTTTCTAAGGGTAGAAATATGTCTACACAGAACGCGCTTTCAACCATTTTGGTTGAAAAAATTAACAATGACACACTCGTCCTTCCCACGCTTCCTGCTATTGCATTGAAAGTCCGCAAAGCGGCAGACGATCCCGACATTAATTTAAACGCGATGGGAGATGTGATTGGTCAAGATCCATCGCTTAGCGCAAGAATGATTAAAATTGCGAACAGCGCTTACATGGGGCGCAGCGTAAAAGTGACCTCGATCAGCCAAGCGGTGACTCGAATTGGTCTGCGCCAAATTAAGAATATTTCTACAGCGTTGGCCATGGAGCAGCTATTCGTTTCCAAAAACGACGTTGTCGCACGCTATTTACAGCAAGAGTGGGCAAATACAGTTAATATCGTGGCTAACTCTATGGCGGTGCTTCAGCTTTACATAGCGCGTACCAAAAAGCGTGAAATGAGCATGGATACCATGACACTAGCGGCACTGGTTCACAACATTGGTGTTCTGCCTATTTTGACTGAGGCTGAGCGTCACCCTGAAGTCTTTGCGAACCCTTCATTCCTTGAAGTGGCAATCGATAAATTAGCTGGTCGTATTGGTGCAAGCATTATGACAGAGTGGGGCTTCGGAGAAACCTTCGTTAACGTTTCAAAAAATTGGAAAGACCTAAGCTACATGCCAGAAGAGTTAACCTACATTGATTTCGTTCGTGTTGGCGCTGCAGTCTCAGGTGCGGTAGACAGTCTAAAAGATGCGATCTTAAACTTAGCTATTCAGCGCGGTGTGGTTGAAGATATGGGCGAGCTTCACTCTGATGAGTTTGAAGAGCTTGCAAGCGCAGCGAAGCAGATCTTCTTGTAAGTGTTTTAAGCTACAAAATACTGCAAAGGCCGGTACTGAAGCATAACTTCAGTACCGGCCTTTTCGTTATGAAAAGCTGAAAAATGCAAAGCTGACAATGAAAAAGCACAAAGCAAACAAATGCTGCTACGCGCTAACAGGCTTCTTTTGAACGTAAAGCAGCAATAAACCTAACCCTAATCCCCACACCGCTGAGGTCATGGAATATAAACTAAATCCTGACGCCGTACACAGCATGGTAAGCAACGCAGGAGCCCTGTGGTGCTCTACTTCCATGGCGCGAACCACTGCTCCTTGCAGCGTAGCTAATAGGGCTAGTCCAGCAAGCAGATGAATAATGATACTGGGCATACTCACAAATAGCGCAACGACCACAGACGCTAATAACCCCATGAACAAATATGCCACTCCCGCTGCTATAGCGGCTTTATAGCGCTGCGACTTTTCATTATCCGTTTGCTCGCCCATGCATAGCGCTGCCGTTATCGCCGCTAAGTTAAAGGTAAAACCACCGAAAGGTGCTAATAAGGCTTGAACAATGGCAATGCCTGACAAAATGGGTTTGTGGTCGGGCGTATAGCCATGGGCGTGATGAATAGCTATGCCTGGCAAGTTTTGAGAAAGCGTGGTGATAAGAAAAAGGGGAAATGCTAATCCAATGGCAGCACTCAGTGAGAAAGTGGGCGTTACCCAAATAGGCTCGGGCAGGGTGAATATTGATGACAGCCCTGGTGAGTCGCTTGGTAAAGCAACCACACCATCTGCACTACTCATAAACAAGCTAATGGTCACCGACATGACCAGCAACAACAGCATAAGATAGCGGGGAAATAGTCGGCTTCCTACTAAATAAGTCGCGATAAATAACGCAACTAAGTACGGCGCGTCATTAACATCACTGAATATAGCAAGGCATATAGGTAAGAGAATGCCGGCCAAAAGCGCCGATGAGATTGCAGGGGGAATCCGGCTTATTTGTTTAAGCAGGCTACGGCTTTGCGCAGTTACAAGAGAAAGCAAGGCACATAGCATAAATGCACCAATAGCTTCACTTAAACGGTAGTCACCGATACTGGTTAACAAAAAGGCCGCGCCAGGGGTAGACCAAGCGGTAACAACGGGCAGTTTGGATAGCCACGAAAACAGAATGCAGGTAATGCCCATACCGAGCCCAAGCGCCAACAACCAACTCACTACCATGTCGTCGCTGGCGCCGGCTTTACGCGCTACATCAATGATAATGACAACAGAACTACTGTAACCTACTGTAACTGCGGTTAGCCCTGCGCTGATATGACTTAACTTCCACTTGCTCATGAAAACCCTCGTGATGGAATTTCGATTTGGAATCGACCGAGCGATGAAACACGCTTTTAGTGTCTATCGAATGTGCTACTCTACCTTTTTGTGCGCTATAACGTACAATAGTTAACTTAACATCTGTGCGTTATAGCGCACAACTGCTTTATTAAACTCAGCGTCAAAATAAAAGGCCTTCATTACATGACAAAAGCAAATGCGCAGCCTTCTGCTATTTCAAGAAGTATTGCACAGCACCTGCAGTCTGTTCGTAAAGCTCGGGGGCTTTCCCTTGATAAAACCGCGCAGTTGACGGGAGTGTCTAAAGCCATGTTGGGGCAAATAGAACGAGGCGAGTCTAGCCCCACAATCGCTACCTTGTGGAAGATAGCAACCGGTCTTGCGTGTTCTTTTTCTTCTTTCTTGTCAGGTGATGAAACCGCACCTACGTCTCAACATGCCGATAACAAGTTCGCTAACGACCCAAACGTAACTATAAAAACGCTATTCCCGTTTAACTCAGCCACCCAGTTTGAAATGTTTGAACTATGCTTAACGGACTTTCATGAGCAGCACTCTTCGGCGCATCAAATAGGCGTCACCGAACATATTCACGTACTACAAGGAAAGTTAGGGGTTTTGCAAGATGGTCAATGGCAAACTTATCAAGCGCAAGAGCAGTGTATATTACGCGCAGACCAGCCCCACGGTTATCGAGATGAAGTAGGAGAAACGCGCTTTATTGTGGTTATTCACTATCCAACTTAAAGCGGTTGGGCAACTTTCTTGCAAAAGCTAGGAAAAAGGCTAGGAAAAAAGCTAAGAAGTATTTGCGCTAAATGACGGTTGCCAGTTCAAACAAGCAAGTTAATTAACAGTACCTAATAAAAAGCCTAACTACCCCAAGGTAATTAGGCTTTTCGATAGCGCTAGGCTATCTTTTTCATCGGCTTAATATTTATTTGCCATAAGTTTATAAACTATCGTCGTTAAGATTAAGCGCACCACGAAGGAAGTTAAGCAGTGTACAAATTTCGGCTGACATAAGCGCGAACTCTGCATCAAGGCGCGCTTCAACCTGATCTTTTGGCACATCGTCAGTTTCTTCTTTAATGCGATCGGTGAACTTAACACGTTTAATGGCGCCATCCTCACACATAATAGCCGTCAACGTCTCTGCATATTCGAATGCAACCTTTTGAACCAGCTTACCGGCATCCAAATGAATACTAATTTCTTCGCTGTCTAACGGCTGGTTTTTACAACGAATAACGCTGCCAGTGTCATCGGTAGATTTAAGTTCAGCTTCTTCAAGTAGACCTACACCTTCTGGTGTTGACTCAGTAACCCAGTGCGTAAGCTCGCTTTGAAGGCTTCTACGCGTAAATGGCACTACCGGAAGTGAGCCTATGGCTTTTCTTACCATGGCCAAAAAGGCTTCGGCTTTGCCATCAGATGATGCGTCTACTACGACTAAGTTGTCAGCAAGCGAAATAAAGCCGTGAGTGTAGGCGTTTTTCGTAAATGCCTGGGGCAGCAAGCGGGTTTGAATTTCTTGTTTAAGATCTGCCTTGGCTTTTTTACCTACCGGCGAACCGGTTTCCATTTCAATTTTGGCCACCATTTCGTCAAGCTCGGCATTTACCACTGCGCCGGGCAAGATCTTTTCTTGTTTCTTTAGGGTTATCCAAAAACGCTGTTGAACAACATGGAACATGGTGCCTTGCTTACCCGCCTGAGAAAACGGAGAGGCGAACCCCATGGTTGCTAAGTCTTGGCTACCGCACGGGCGAAAAGCGTGTTCGTTAAGGGCACGTTCTAAATCGCCCTCGTCTAGCGATAACGGCTGAGTAATTTGATAGGCTTTTACATTTTTAAACCACATAGTGTAAGCATTCTCTTGATAAAAATAGGGCGCAAGCCTACCAACGTAAGACTCGCGGTGCAATTGAATAAAAGGCCCTAGAAAGCGGGCACCTTAGATTGATAGTGGCAAGAAAGGTTAAGCACTCTTTTTCGGAAAACGAATGGTGTACTGTAAGCCGTTGCCAAGCGTACTGTCGGCCTCTATATGTCCATGCAGTGACTGTGTAACTAGGTTGTACATAATATGTGTGCCTAGACCGCTACCACCTTCTCCGCGTTTGGTAGTAAAGAAGGCGTCAAACAACTTACTGAGCTCTTCTTCGCTTAAACCTTTTCCGTCATCTTGGTAGTGGATCACAACATTATTACCATCTTCTTTTACATCTAGTGTTACAGAGCCGGCCGCTTTGCCTTCAAAGCCGTGCGTAATTGAGTTAACCACCATATTGGTAACGATTTGAGCGATGGCGCCGGGTGCACAGGTTACAACTAAATTGTCGGGGCAGGATACGTTAATTTGATGTTCAGTATGCTTAAAACTTGGCTTAAGCGACTGAATGATCTCGTTAATATAGTCGCCCAACACAAATTCGCGCTCGGTTTCACTGGTCTGGTCAACGGCCACCTGTTTAAAGCTGGCGATAAGATCAGATGCGCGCTCCAGGTTACTTAAAAGTAATAGCGCAGTTTGTTCCGCTTCATCGATGAAGCTTGCCATGTTCTTACTGGTCAGGCTTTTATCTTCGAAGTCGGTCTTTAAGTTGTTAAGTCGCTCTTGTAGAAAGCTGGCTGCGGTCACGCTTACGCCTAATGGCGTGTTTACGTCATGCGCGATACCGGCCACAAGACCACCAAGCGACGCCATGCGCTCCGACTCGACTAATTGCTCTTGCGCTTGATGAAGTGTATCCATCGAACTGGCTAGCTCTTGGTTACGTTTGCGCAGTTCGGCTTCTATATACTGACGATTTTCGTTTTCCTGGCGAAGCTCTCTCTGGTGGGCAATAAGCTCGTCTTTTTGCTGCTCTAAGTCGAGCATGATCTGAGACAACGACGCTGTTTTCTTTGCCACTTCTTGTTCTAAAATCAGGTTTTGGTCGTCTAGCTTCTTGTTGGCAAGAGTGAGCTCATTCTGCGCGTCTTTCAGCTTATTGTTTGAAATAATAAGGTCGTCAATAACGTGGTTGTATGATTCCTTAAGCTGTAATAGCTCGTTGTCATCATCGAGCTTTATGCTGAGTTTGCTCTCTTCTGGGTGCTGAGGATCGAAATTACCCATTTGCTCGGTGATGGTTTGCAGCGGTTCAGAAAGCATGGTGCGAAATGCGGTCATGAACAAGAAGACCAGAAAAGTGGTTTTTACTAACGCATTACCGATAAGAAAAAATACGCCCACTTCAATACGGCTAAAAATAGTATCAAAGCTAGAATACAAGGTAACGTCGCCAACCGTAGATTCGCGACCTGAAAATTTAAATACTAGTGGGAAGCTGTAGCTAAATACGCCGCCGGGATGATCTTCAATTATTTCACGGTCAACCGGAGCAGGAGAGCGCTGAGCACGGATGCCGTACTCGGCAATGTAGTTACCGTTTTCACCACGAACTTGAAGCCCTTCAACTATTGGAAGCGACATTAACCCTTCGGCGATGGCACGCACTTGGTCGTGGTTAAGTTCCCACAAAGCGCGGGTCAGGCTAGAAGAAAAGGTGTTTTTTAGCGTTTGAAGCTCGCCTTCAACGTGATTTTTCGTGCTGAGGTATTCTGTAAAGATCTGTCCTACCGTCACTAGCAGCGTGAGAGAAAAGTACACTGACAACACTCTGGCTAAGAGCTTCCTTGATAACCCTGTCTTGACCGCAGCCATCGATAAACACACCCCTGTTACATCAGACCTTTTAAATCACCGACAACGCTTGGTAGTTGCTCACCTTTGCAACAATAACAGTCGGTTTTATGTAATTTCAAGAATATGCGTAATCGTATGAATAAACAAGATTATGTATTTAAACTTTGGAACAAGCTTGTATTAAACTTGACACATAAATGTAATCGTTTTAATAAAACTGTCACAGACCACATTAATAATAACGGCGTTTAAAAATGAGCAGGAATATTACGATGTCTCGTACAGTGTTGGTGGTTGAGGACGAAGCGCCTATCCGTGAAATGCTTAAGTTTGTGCTTGAGCAATCTGGTTTTAACATTATTGAAGCCGAAGATTTCGACATCGCGCAAGAAAAAATTTGCGAACCTTACCCAGATTTAATCTTATTAGATTGGATGTTGCCGGGAGGAAGCGGTGTACAGCTAGCTAAAAGTTTAAAGCAGCACGAGTTTACTCGTGACATTCCCGTCATCATGCTTACGGCCCGTGGCGAGGAAGAAGACAAAATTCGCGGCCTGGATGCAGGTGCAGATGACTACGTTACTAAACCATTCTCGCCGAAAGAGCTTGTGGCAAGAATAAAAGCAGTGATGCGAAGAGTTACGCCTACATCAAGCGAGGAGCCCATTGAATTTAATGGTCTTAAACTTGAACCGGTATCACATCGCGTAATGGCGAATGAAGAACCGTTAGACATGGGGCCGACTGAATTTAAGTTGTTACACTTCTTTATGACGCACCCAGAACGTGTCTATAGCCGAGAGCTATTGCTGGATAATGTTTGGGGAACCAATGTTTATGTAGAAGACAGAACGGTAGATGTACATATTCGACGTCTACGCAAAGCTATCTCTCGCCACGGACATGATGCTATGATCCAGACTGTACGCGGCGCGGGTTACCGTTTTTCTACTAAGCTGTAATAAATGTAGTGTTTAGGGAGTAACATGGTGTTATTCCCTTGATGCCGCTGCGCCATCTGGGCATGCGCCCAATTCCACCTTTAACAACGCGAGCTATTTCATGTATTACCCGTTCTCTTGGTTGAGAAGTACATTGCGCTTAGTGCTATTCCTTGTGGTTTTTGCGCTAGTCGGGTGGTATTTAGATGATATGTTATTCGCCGTTGCTATTGGCGCAACCCTGCTACTGCTATTTAACTACTGGCATCTTTACAAGCTAAATCGCTGGTTATGGCATAGTCGTAAAATGTCACCACCTACCGTGCGTGGCGTGTGGGAACATATTTATGAAGGGATTTATTACCTTCAGCGTCGTAACCGCAATAAGCGCAAAGAGCTTGGTGAATTGGTAAAGCGCTTTAGAGAGGGTTCTGAAGCCTTGCCTGATGCGGCGGTAGTGGTTGATGCTAAGGCCTGCATTATTTGGTGTAACCGCCTTGCTCGCTTGGATTTAGGGCTTAAATGGCCGCAAGACTCTGGGCGTCGAATCGACAACTTGTTGCGCCATCCGGAGTTTATTCAGTACTTTCATGCAGGGAATTATAAATACCCCATTGAAGTACCGTCACCTACCAACCCCAACAAAACCTTTGAATACCGGATTATGCCGTATGGCGATGAGCACTTGTTGCTGATTGCTCGTGACATAACGCGGGTGTCCCAGCTTGAAGAAATGCGTAAGGACTTTGTTGCAAATGTGTCTCATGAATTGCGTACGCCGCTAACGGTCATTAACGGATACCTTGAAATTCTTCCTATTGATGAAGACTCCGATCCATTCATGCAAAAAGCGATGAAAGAAATGACATCGCAAACCCACCGTATGCAAAACTTGATAGAGGACTTGCTGGTGTTGTCGCGCATTGAAGCAAGCTCGGAACGCATCTACGAAAATGTTGTGAATATTCCTGTGGTCCTTGCGCAAGTGGAAAGAGAAGCGCAGGCGCTTAATAAAGAGAAAAATCACACAATAAACTTCCACATCGACAAAGAACTCTATGTTTTCGGCGTTGAGACCGAGCTTCGAAGTGCTTGCTCAAACCTAGTGTTCAATGCGGTGCACTACACACCTGCCGGTGGTGAAATTAATGTGTACTGGCGACGTAAACACAATGGCGCGCAATTTTCTGTGGTAGATAACGGTGATGGTATTGAGCCAAATCATCTAAACCGCCTTACCGAGCGCTTTTATCGCGTGGATAAAGCGCGCTCTCGCAAAACCGGTGGCTCTGGCTTAGGTCTTTCCATTGTAAAACATGTACTAAGTCATCATAATTCCCGTTTAGATATAACCAGTACATTGGGTGAGGGCAGCAATTTCTCGTTTGTACTGGATAACGAGTTGATTGCAGAGCAACTGTAACCCTAAGAGGCGAGAAGTGTTGGTGAGCAAAAAGCATGAGAAGATGAAAGGGCAACGCTATCGCCTTTCAACGTTACTTTTAGTAATAGGCTTATTGTTACCATTTGGAACCCTGGCTGATTCTCAAAATACTCAAAGCTCGTCATCTGCTTCTGGTAGCTATCAAGTACCTGCCTATGAACGTAAGCCTGGGGTGGCAGGAAAAATATCCTCTGTTGGCTCAGACACGCTGGCAAACTTAATGACCTTTTGGTCACAGGAGTTTAAAACCCTCTATCCTCAGGTCGGCTTTCAAATACAGGCGTCAGGTTCATCCACCGCACCGCCGGCACTTATTGAAGGTACTGCCACTATAGGCCCTATGAGCCGAGAACTAAAACCCAGTGAAATACGGGATTTTACGCGAACACACGGTTACCCGCCCACGGTATTAAAAGTGGCAATGGATGCCATCGCCATTTTTGTGGACAGACGCAATCCTCTGCCGGGTATGACCCTTGAGCAAGTTGACGCGGTGTTTTCTGAAACCCAGTTTTGTGGCAGCAATACCGCCATTACTAATTGGTCTCAGCTCGGCGTTAACGATATAGGCTATCGTTCTCCTATCAGGCTGTACGGTCGAAATTCAGTATCGGGTACTTACGGCTTGTTTAAAGTGATGGCGCTATGCGATGGTGACTTTAAGAATACGGTGAACGAACAACCTGGCTCTGCATCTGTAGTATTGTCCGTGGCCAGCGGTACAGGCGCGATTGGCTATGCCGCTTACGGCTATAAAACCGCAGGAGTTCGCGCTCTGCCTTTAGGTGAGTCGCTAGATAGCTTAATCCCTCTTTCTATTGATACGGTGCGCAACGAAACGTATCCGTTTGCCCGTTTTCTTTATTTAGTGATAAATAAAAAGCCTGGTGAGCCTTTACCTACTCTGGAAAGGGAGTTTTTGCGCTATATCTTGTCACAGGAAGGGCAGCAGCAGGTATTAAGAGACGGATATTTTCCCATTCGTGAAGACGTACTGGTACGCCAGCGTCGATTATTGGAATAGAAAAGTGAAAGTAGAAGCCGCATCACTCGCCGTTAAAAGCAAAGGATAAAACTGTGTCGTATATGCCGCCAGCGTGGAAACAATGGGTTGTCAAATGCCTGCTATCAGGGACAGCTGTGCCAACTATCGTGACAACCCTAGCGGAAAACGGTTTTTCTCCCGACACTATTAAAAAAGTGCTCGGCGCCAATTTGCCCACTAATTATCAGTTTTCACCCTCTTCAAGTTTCTACGAGAAGCTAGCAAAAAGTGCTATCGCCCGCGTGGAAAAGGCTAAGCCACTTGCCGAGCCCAGTGACATTCAGCTCTTCTCGTACGATGACTTCTTGAGCAGCCAAGAGTGTGACGACATTGTTGCGCTGACTAAAGATAAACTCGCGCCCTCTAAATTGGCAGGAGCCGCTAGCGCTGATGACATTAGAACCTCTTCAACATGTGAATTAGCCTTTCTCGGTAATAAGCTGGTCAAAGACGTTGATAGTCGCATTGTTTCAACCCTTAGTTTGGGCGTGGGAGAAGGAGAAGTTATTCAGGCCCAGCACTACAATGTTGGGGAATATTACAAACCTCACTACGACTTCTTTCCTCCAGGAAGCCCGCAGTACAAAGCGCATTGTCTATCGCGTGGTCAGCGAACGTGGACATGCATGATTTACTTGAATGATGAATGTGACGGCGGTCACACCCGCTTCACCAAGCTAGATATTGCAGTAAAACCGAAAAAGGGGATGGCACTCTTTTGGAATAATTTGCTGCCCTCTGGCGACCCCAACCTTAACAGTATTCATTTCGCAGAACCTGTCACTCGTGGTCACAAAACTGTCATAACCAAATGGTTTAGAACGAAAAACTAAACGCCTCAAGCCAAGCTTTTAGTTTTATTTTTAATCAATCTTGTTTTATCTAATTGAAAAGTAATAGCTTTACGCTGGCTTTAGTTCAAAGCTGAAAAAGTTCAAATAAATTCGATAAGTTTTTTACTTTGTAACAAAAATGTCACCGATCTCCTTTACTCTCTAGCAAACCTTAGAATCCGTATTACAAAAATCTGGAGAATTTAATGGAAATTCGTAACATATTTAAGGTAAGTGCTATCACGACTGCGCTTGTCCTTGCAGGCTGTGGCGGTGACATCAATATCAATGAAGGTGATGAAGTAGTAACAACTCCAACAACACCAACTACACCTACAACACCAACAACACCGACTACCCCTGATGTAGATACGCCGTTCTCTCTAGGCTTTGCCACAGACGTATCAAGCGAATTCTCAGGAACGATTACAGATAAGCCTGTTTATCGTTTAGATACCGATTTAACCATCACTCAAGATATGACCTTAACGAACGATGCTCACTGGATCATCAAAGGTCGTACGGCGGTTGGTAACGACAACGCTGATGCAGCGGTACTAACTATTCAAGAAGGTACTACAGTAATCGGCGAAGACGGCGATGACTTCTTAGTTGTTCGTCGTGGCTCTCAAATTGACGCATCTGGTACGTCTTCAGCGCCTATCGTTATGACATCGGTACAGGACGTTACTGGTGAAGAAACTTCAATCGGTCAGTGGGGCGGTGTAGTTCTACTTGGTAACGCACCAACTAACCTTTGTAATACGGGTGACGATGCAGATACGTCTGACGAAGAACTTGCAAACTGTGGTGTTTCTGCAGAAGGTGATGCAGGTCTTTACGGCGGTAATAACCCAGAAGATAACTCAGGTACGCTAGAGTACGTTGTAGTTAAGCATGCGGGTAAAGCTCTGGCATCAGGCGACGAGCTAAACGGTATTTCATTCGCTGGTATCGGTTCAGGCACCACAGTTAACTATATTCAGGTTCACCAAAACCTTGATGACGGTATTGAATTCTTCGGTGGTACAGTTAACGTAAGTAACGTTGTACTTACTGATATCGGTGACGATTCACTAGATTGGTCATTTGGCTGGACTGGTAGCGCAACTAACGTTTATATCCAACAGTCAGCTGACGGTGGCGACAACGCAATCGAAGCGGATAACAACGAAGATAATCCGTCTTGGTTGCCACTAACTAAGCCAACTATTTCAAACGTGACTATTGTTAGTGCAGACAACACCAATGGTGTACGTCTACGTAACGGTACAGCAGGCGTGCTTTCAAACGTTCTAGTAACGGGTTCTGCACTTGCAAACAACTGCCTACGTGTAAACGGTGACGAAGCAATTGCTAACGCTGAGTCGGGCGAGCTTTCTATCACTGATTCAATTGTTGCGTGTGAAACACCTGCGAACAACTTTGGTTCTGACACTATTAACGGTGGCACTACTCAAGCATGGTTTGAAGGCCAAGATGGCAACAGCGTTTTAGCTGCGTCTGCATTAATGCTTGAAGACAACGGTTACTTCCCAACGGCCTCTTCTCCTGTAGCACTTGGCGGCGGTCAATATATCGGTGCATTTAACCCTAACGGCACAGACTGGACTGTAGGTTGGACGGTAGGCGTAAACGGTGGTTTCCCAACTGACGTTCAAAACGCATTTGCACAAGGTTTAGCAACAGACGTATCGGCTGACTTCGACCTAGACAAGCCGGTTTACGAAATTGCTGCAGACACCACATTCACATCTGACGTTACACTTACTAACGATGCTTACTGGCTAATTAAAGGCCGTACTGCAGTAGGTAACGATAACGAAGACAGTGCAACACTATACATCGAACAAGGTACGACTGTGTTTGGTGAGCAAGGTGATGACTTCTTGGTAGTACGTCGTGGCTCAATGATTGAAGCTAACGGTACAGCAAGTGCACCTATCACGTTTACCTCTGTACAAGACCTTATCGGTGACGAAACGGGTATCGGCCAATGGGGCGGTATCGTACTTCTAGGTAATGCACCAACTAACCTATGTAATACCGGTGATGATTCAGATACCTCTGACGCTGAACTTGCTGCGTGTGGTGTGGCTGCTGAAGGTGACGCGGGTCTTTACGGCGGTAATAACCCTGCAGATAGCACAGGTTCACTTCGCTACGTAGTAGTTAAGCACGCAGGCCGCGCTCTTGCAGCGGGTGACGAGCTAAACGGTATTTCATTTGCAGGTATCGGTTCAGGCACTAAAGTTGAGTACATTCAAGTTCACCAAAACCTTGATGACGGTATTGAATTCTTTGGCGGTACAGTTAGCGTACGTAACGTTGTACTTACTGATATCGGTGATGACTCGCTAGATTGGTCTTTCGGTTGGACAGGTAACGCGCAAAACGTTTATATCCAACAATCAGCTGCTGGTGGCGACAATGCTATTGAAGCGGATAATAACGAAGACAACCCAGCGTGGCTTCCACTCACTAAGCCTACTATTTCTAACGTGACTATCGTTGGCGCTGACACAACTAACGGCGTTCGTCTACGCAACGGTACTGCGGGTAACATCCGCAATCTAGTTGTTACAGCTGGTGAAGGCTACTCTAACTGCCTACGAGTTAACGGCGACGAGTCGATTGCTAACGCAGTATCTGGCGAGCTTTCTGTAGAGCATTCAGTGGTTGCTTGTGAAGCCGGCAATAACTTTGGTTCAGACGCTATCGGTGGTGGTACTACTCAAACATGGTTCGAAGGTCAAACAGGTAACAGCGTGCTTACCGCTGATGCACTAATGCTTTCTAATGATGGCTTTACACCTCGCTCTGGCTCACCACTTCTTGGTGCGGGCGTTGATGTATCAGAAGAGAATGACTTCTTCGCAGCAACTGACTATATCGGTGCATTTGACGGTGACAACAACTGGATGGACGGTTGGACTGTTGCGGTAAACGATAGTATTCCTGCTGACGTTACAACGGCACTAGAGCAAGGCTTGGCGACCGACGTGTCTGCTAGCTTCCCAGACATTACTGACAAGCCTGTTTATCAGCTTGCTACTGACACCGTGTTTACTGCTGATGTATCGCTAACTAACGATGCTCACTGGCTAATTAAAGGTCGTACAGCGGTAGGTAACGACAACGCTGACAGCGCTTCACTTTACATTCAGCGCGGTACGACAGTATTCGGTGAAGATGGTGATGATTTCTTAGTTGTTCGTCGTGGCTCTAAGATTGAAGCGTCTGGTACTGCAACACTGCCAATTACCTTCACATCTTCAGAAGATATGACTGGCGGCGAAACAGCTATCGGCCAATGGGGCGGTCTAGTTATTCTAGGTAACGCACCAACAAACCTATGTAACACAGGTGACGACGGTGATACGTCTGAAGCAGAGCTTGCTAACTGTGGTGTAGCCGCAGAAGGTGATGCAGGCCTATACGGTGGAGCAGACAGTGAAGATAACTCAGGTACGCTTCGCTACGTTATCGTGAAGCACGCAGGTAAAGCACTTGCGGCAGGTGATGAGCTAAACGGTATTTCATTTGCGGGTGTAGGTAGCGGCACTGAAGTTGACTTCATCCAAGTTCACCAAAACCTAGATGATGGCGTTGAGTTCTTCGGCGGTACAGTAAACGTAAGCCACTTAGTGCTAACGGCTATCGGTGATGATTCTCTAGACTGGTCATTCGGTTGGACAGGTAAGGCGCAGTACGTAGTTATCAAACAAGATGCAGCAGGCGGCGACAATGCGTTCGAAGCTGACAACAACGAAGATAACCCTGCGTGGACACCATTGACGACACCAACAGTATCTAACGTAACAATTTTAGGTGCAGACAATACAAACGGTGTACGTCTTCGCAACGGTACAGCGGGTACAATCAAAAACCTAGTGGTTACCGGTGGCGCAAACTACAGCAACTGCCTACGAGTGAATGGTGATGAATCAATTGCTAACGCAGCAGCAGGTTCACTAACTGTGACGCACTCAACAGTAGCATGTTCATCTACGAGCGCATTTGGTTCAGACACAATTGGTACAGACAGCACGCAAGCGTGGTTTGAAGGTCAAGACGGCAACAGCGTTCTTGCTGACACTGCAGCACTTGGCTTTGACTCAACAGGTTTCGTACCTGCAAGCAATTCAGTTTTATTAGGTTCAGGCTTCGACGCTTCTACTTTGGACGCTTTCTTTGATAGCACAGACTTCCAAGGTGCATTCGACGGTGAGTCTGACTGGACACTGGGTTGGGTAACTGTTGGTCTTCAAGACTAATAAGTGAATGCGAGACACAGTAAAGCTAAGGCGTTTTAACGCCTTAGCTTTTGTGTAAGCGCAGCTACCTGATTACAGTTTCTTAGGAGTTACACAATGAAAAACAATCAAACGTCAGCATTTAAAGTCGGTGGACTTTCGCTGGCTATCGCGTCCATTCTTGGCGCAAGCGCGTTACCGTTATCAGCAGTAGCACAGCAATCAGAAGACGAAGTAATTGAAGAAGTCGTTGCTACGGGCACGCGACTCAAAGGAACCGCAACGGCGGTTTTACAAGAACGTCAGAATCAGGCGTTCGTTGCTGATATTCTTGGCGCAGAACAAATTTCTCGTACCGGTGACGGCGATGCCGCTGCTGCACTTCGACGTGTAACAGGTCTTACGCTAGTTGACGGTAAATTTATCTACGTTCGTGGTTTAGGTGAGCGTTATTCAAGCACACAGCTAAATGGCATGACGGTACCAAGTCCGGATCCTACACGCTCGGTTGTACCGCTTGATTTATTCCCATCAAGTATCATCGAAAGCCTGAACGTTCAGAAATCTTACTCACCCAATATGCCTGGTCACTTTGGTGGTGGTAACGTAAACATTCGTACTAAATCAATCCCATCTGAGTTTGTATTCAACGTAAGTGCAGGTGGCGGTTGGAATACGCAGAACAGCGATACTGGTGTTTTCTATTCTGGTGGCGGCGATGATTGGACAGGTCGTGATGACGGTACTCGTGCACTGCCTGACATTATCAGCTCGGGTCTTGCTGCAAATGGTTCTGCAGGCTTCGAGGGTGACCGTACAAGAACACTGGCTGAAACGCAGGATATCCTAAGTTCATTTAACTGGGACATCGGCCCAGACGAAAAGTCTGTAGACCCGAACTTCAGCTTGGGTACGACCATTGGTAACAATTACGTTTTCGACAACGACTCTGTACTTGGTTTCCTTGCAACGGTTTCTTACAGCAACGAATGGACAGTTGCCGAAGAGATGTTAGGTAACGATATTGGTGGTGGTCAGGAAAATCCACGTTTCACTAAATATCGCGACATGGTGTCAACTGAGCAAAACGTGCGTTGGAGCGGCATGTTCAACGTGGGTTACGAGTACAACAGCAACCACAAAGTAGAACTTGTGAACATGATCCTTCACGACATGCGAGACCGTGTTCGCGATGGATACTACTTCGACGAAAGTGAATCTAACCCTGGCGTGGAAGAATTCCGCCGCATGGATATCATTTTCGAAGAGCGTGAAATGGTTTCTTCACAGCTTAAAGGCACGCACAACTTCCTTAACTTGTTAGATGGTGTGTTTTTCGATTGGTACGTGGGAACTAGCCGTGCGTCTCGTGAAGCGCCAGATATTATGGAAGTAACATTCCAGCAGTTCTACGATGAGTCGGGTGCATTAGAGCTTGAGCGTCTTGATGATACGCCAGGAACTAACCTTAACCGCCAATATCAGGTGCTTTATGATGAGTCTGATACCTATGGCTTCAACGTGTCTACCGCGTTCTTTGGCGATGGCTACGACGTTGAACTTAAAGCCGGTATGGATTACTACGACAAAACCCGTGACGGTAACAATATTGACTTAGCGGTGCGTCACTTTGGTATTTCTTCTGACTTTAAAGAAGGTAGCCGTTTGAATGAAATTTTCTCACAAGAAAATATCTATAACGATGACTTCTACACCAGCTCAACGGGTCGTTCTGTGTTTCAGGACAACACAGGTGCAGGTGATAAGTACTCAGCGGCAACCAAACTTACCGCAGGCTATTTCATGGTTGATGCATTCTTCAACCAGAAGTTCCGCGTGAGTGGCGGTGCTCGTTATGAAGATTTCCAGCAAGTATCAATTCCATTTGTCGAGCATTCAGATCAGTTTGCTGACGACACTGATGCCATCATTGACAGCATCTATAATGAATCTGATGTACTACCGTCATTGGCTTTCACTTACATCCCAAGTGAAGAAATGCAGTATCGCTTTAACATCAGCCAGACGCTAATTCGTCCTGACCTACGTGATATCAGCTCAACCTTCTTTATTGACCCGCTGACAGAATTCCTTGTACGTGGTTCTCCTTCACTGGTTGAAACCGAATTGACCAATATCGACTTCCGTTGGGAGTGGTATATGTCACAGGGTAACAACCTATCAATTGCGCTTTTCTATAAAGATATGGAAAACCCTATCGAGATGGTGCAGTTTGACGGCGGTGAAGGTGTGCCTCAGCTATTAACGGCTAACGGACAGGAAGGTGAGCTGTACGGTATCGAGTTTGAATTCTTGCACGACCTTGGCTTTATTGGTGATAACTTCAGTAACTTCTTTGTATCAGGAAACATGACGCTTTCTGACTCAGAAGTAACTATTGGTAGTGGCGATCAAGAATCACTGTTCTCTCAGCAGGCACGTGAAGCTTACGGCGGTACTATCACGGCGACCATTACTAACGACAAGCGTCGTCTAGTAGGTCACTCTGAGTGGGTTGCTAACCTTCAGTTAGGTTGGGATTCTGATAACGGTGAGCATTCAGCGTCATTAGTCTATAACTCATTCGGTGAACGTATCATTGCGCCTGGCGTACGTGGTTTTGAAGATGGTATTGAAAAACCGTTCCATTCATTGGATGCCGTTTATACTTACTATCCTGACTTCAACACTACGATTAAATTACGTGTGCAAAACATTTTCAACGATGAGAAAGAAATTGAGCAAGAAGGTCTTACGCTGCGTAAGCTAAGCGTAGGTACAGGTATAAACGCTTCAATTACTTATAACTTCTAAGAAAATACAGCCAGTGCTGCTTCTTCAAAAAGAGAGCAGCGACAATCATCTAAAGCCCGGTTTTCCTGCCGGGCTTTTCTATTTGTGACAATAGTCATCGATTTATGACAGTTTCGTAATAAAACTGTCACAGAAAACTCCTATCCTACGCGCAGAAATTTATAGTCGGATACAACCGATTTCTTTTAACTTTAAAGGTTTGAATGTATGAAGCTTATCAATGCCTTGCTTGTGGCAGGTGCGCTAGCAGCGACACCCGTGCTTGCACAAGACGATGAAGTCTTAAAACCCGTTGTCGATGAGGCAGCGAAAATAAACGAGTCAGCGGCGAAATCGCAAGAAAAGATTAACGGTATTACCGACCAAATCGACAGCAAACTTCAACAGTTCAAAACATTGATGAAAGAAATCGAAGGCCTTGAGGTTTATAACACTCAGCTTCGTAAGCAAATCAATAACCAAGAACAAGAAATGGCAGACCTAAATGCTGCTATCGATGAAGTGTCTGTTGTTGAGCGTCAAATCACGCCACTAATGATGCGCATGATTGACGGCCTAGAGCAGTTTGTTGCGCTAGACGTACCATTCCTTCCAGAAGAGCGCGCGAATCGCGTTGCTGACCTTCGCGCTATGATGGACCGTGCCGACGTTGCTGCGTCTGAGAAATTCCGCCGCGTAATGGAAGCGTATCAAGTAGAGATGGACTACGGCCGCACTATGGAAGCGTACAGCGGTATTCATTCAATTAACGGTCAAGAGCGTGACGTTGAATTCCTACGCCTTGGTCGCACAGCGCTAATTTATCAAACACGTGATGCAAGCATGCAGGGTGTTTGGAACAAGCAAACTCGTCAGTGGGAAGAGCTTGATAGCAGCTACCGTACACAAATTACAAAAGGTCTGCGCATGGCGAAGAAGCAACTTGCACCAGACTTGCTAATGCTGCCAGTGTCAATTACAGACTAAGAGGTTGATGAGAATGTTTAACACAGTAAAACGTATCGCTGTTGGTCTAGCAGCCCTTAGCATCAGCGTTGGTGCTTTCGCACAAAGCGACCGTGCCATGGACTTAGACGCACTTCTTAAGCAACTAGAAGAAGGTCAGTTCGCACAGTCTCAGCAAAACAAACAGCGCGAGCGTGATTTCCAAGCGCAACGTGCAGAGCAAGATCGCATTCTTCGCGAAACTCGTGAAAAGCGCGACCAAATGCTTGCACAATCAGAGCAGCTTGAAACTCAGTTCGAAGAAAACGAATTCAAACTGGCTGACTTAAACGGTGCACTAGACACACGTCTTGGTTCACTTAAAGAGCTATTCGGTGTGCTTCAGCAAATCGCTGGCGACACCAAAAACAAATTCTATAACTCAGTGGTTTCTGCACAAATCCCTGGCCGTGCTGACTTCCTTGATAAGATGGCACAAGACATGGGTTCAAGCTCAAAACTTGCATCAATTGAAGAAATTGAGCGCGTTTGGTTTGAAATGCAACGCGAAATGACTGAAGCCGGCAAAGTCACTACGTTCAAGACAGACGTTGTTGAAGCGGGCGGTGAAAAAGTGAATAAGTCTGTTGTTCGCGTAGGTCCTTTTGCACTTGTTGCTGATGGTAAATACCTAGAGTACAACGGTGTAACAGGTACAGTATCTGAACTTGTACGTCAGCCTGCTGACCGTTACATGGATTCTGCTGCTGAACTACAAGCATCAAGCGGTGAATTAGTGCAGTTCGGTATCGACCCAACGGGTGGTTCAATCCTAGGTCTTCTTGTTCAAGCGCCTAACCTTCAAGAGCGTGTAGAGCAGGGCGGTGTTGTAGGTTACATCATTCTTATCGTTGGTGCATTCGGTCTTCTACTTGCCCTTGAGCGTCTTGTAACGCTGACGCTTATTCGCATGAAAGTGAACAAACAGCTTAAGAGCAAAGAAGTAAACACAAACAACCCGCTTGGCCGTGTACTTAAAGTACGTGACGAGCACCCAGACGCCGACGTTGAAGCACTTGAACTTCACCTTACAGAAGCGATTTTGGGCGAAGTGCCTAAGTTAGGTCGTAATCTAACTATCATTAAGATTATCTCTGTTGTAGCACCGCTTATGGGTCTACTAGGTACGGTAACCGGTATGATCAACACCTTCCAGGCTATCACCTTGTTTGGTACGGGTGACCCGAAACTGATGGCAGGTGGTATTTCAACAGCACTTGTAACAACAGTACTAGGTCTAGTTGTAGCGATTCCAATGACACTGCTCTATGCAATGCTTAACACACGTTCTAAGAACATTGTGTACATCCTACAAGAACAGGCGTCTGGCGTAATTGCAGAGCGCGCTGAGCGAGGCTAATCATGATCGAGTTTCTAGAAGCAATTCGCGATTTCACAGAAACAGGTGGCCAGGTTCTCCTGGTCATCGGTCTGCTGATATTCGTTATGTGGCTTTTGATCCTCGAGCGTGCGATGTATCTGATGGTTTGGCACAAGCAAGCCAAGAAAGAAGCGATAGCAATGTGGACAGCACGTGCCGATCGCTCTTCTTGGTTCGCAGAGCAGGTTCGTCAGAAAACAATTTCACAGTTAACCATGCGCCTAAACGGCAGCATCCCAATTATCCAGTCACTGGTTGCGCTTTGTCCGCTGCTAGGCTTGATGGGAACGGTTACCGGTATGATTGAAGTGTTCGATGTAATGGCGATTGCGGGCTCAGGTAATGCTCGTTCAATGGCGTCAGGTGTATCGAAAGCCACTATCCCCACAATGGCGGGCATGGTTGGCGCACTTTCAGGCGTATTCGCCGCTACCTGGTTAACTCGTATGGTGAAATCAGAACGCACGCATCTTGAGGATGCATTGATTATTCAACGTTAATGCTAGCTAAGCGTTAAGGTAAGGTATTTATTATGAAGCAGCACTTTCAAAACTTAGTCGATGAAGAAGAAGCAGCCATCGACATGACGCCCATGCTGGACGTTGTATTTATCATGTTGATCTTCTTCATTGTGACTGCGTCATTTGTGAAAGAAGCGGGTATCGATGTTAACCGTCCAGAAGCAGCAACTGCTGTGAAAAAGGATCGCGCTAATATCCTTATCGCTATTTCAGATAAAGGCGAAATTTGGATTAACAAGCGCCGTATCGACGTTCGCGCAGTACAAGCGAACATTGAGCGTCTTCGCGCAGAAAACCCACAGGGTTCTGTTGTAATTCAGGCTGACAAAAAAGCCACAACAGAAACACTGATTAAGGTTATGGACGCGTCGCGAGCCGCTGGCGTTTACGATGTTTCGATTGCAGCCCAAGAGCAATAAATCATGCCACGATATTTAATCGCATTTGTTATTTCCCTTGCGATCACGTTAGGCCTGTTCTTCTTGATGCAATCGCTTATCAAGATGGGTGGCAGCGCACTAACTGAGCCGCCTAAGGGAAGCGTGCTTGACTTCGTAAGGGTTAAGCAGGATGAACAGGTTGAGAAAAAAGATCGTAAGCCAAAGAAGCCACCTAAGCCTGAAGAGCCGCCACCGCAAATGGAGCAGCCTCAAATGGACTCGCCTTCTCCAGATGCAGAAGGTACGTCGATGGACTTTGGTGCTGAAGTCGGAGACGACATCTCGCTAGAAGGCGGGTTGGCCCTCGAATCCGGTGACGGTGAATATCTTCCTATTGTTAAGGTTGCGCCAGTGTATCCAAGACGTGCACTTCAACGGGGTATTGAAGGTTTCGTTATTGTTGAATTTACAGTAACTAAACAAGGCGCAGTACGCGACCCAATTGTTGTTGAAGCTAACCCTTCAGGTATTTTTGAACAAGCGGCTATTGATGCGGCAATGAAGTTCAAATATAAGCCTCGAGTGGTAAATGGCGAAGCAACGGAAGTGTCTGGTGTACAAAACCGTATTACGTTCCAAATTGACGGGTAACAGAACATGATGAGAAAACAGACGAATACATTGCTTAGTGCACTGGCGTTTGCATTTGCATCGGCCACAGTATCTGTACCTACTATGTTCATTGCTTCTAACGCTACAGCGCAAGAGGCTGAGCAGCAAGATGGACAAGAAATAAAAGCTAGCGATAAGCAAACCCGTCGCGTGCCTACGCTTCGCGGTAAAGTCTACGAGCAGCTAGCCCGTGCACAAACGGCAGCTGATGAAGCGGGCAATGTAGAAGAAGCTATTTCCATTTTGAAAGAAGTGGAAGATAAGTCTCATTCTATGAACGCCTACGAAAAAGCGATGATGTACAACTTTTTCGGCTTCATTTATTACAACAACGAAGACTATGCAAAAGCGTTGGAGTCGTTTGCCAAGGTAGTAGAGCAACAGCCTATTCCTGAAAAGTTCGAGATGACTACACTTTTCAGTTTGGCGCAGCTTAACCTTATGCAGGGTAATTACGACGATACCATCACCTACTTAGAGCGTTGGGAAAGTCTTAATGCGGGCCCTGTGCCGGTGAAAAACAAAGTGATAAAGGCTCAAGCGTACTATCAGAATAAACAGTACGAGCAAGCCGCAACGTGGATTTCTGAAGCCGTTGCCGATCACGAAGCGGAAGGCATGATCCCTGACGAAGGTTGGTTAATACTTCAGCGTGCTATTTTCTATGAACTCAAGCAGCCTCAAAAGGTTAAAGACGTTCTGGTTAAAATGGTGAAGCTATTTGACGAGCCTAAGTATTGGATCCAGCTGGCGGGTATGTACGGTGAGCTAGGCGAAGAGCGCAAGCAGTTGGCTATTATGGAAACCGCCTATCAGCGAGGGTTCGTTAATACATCCGCTGATGTGTTTAACATGGCGCAGCTTTATTACTATCATCGCGTACCTTACAAAGGTGCTAAGTTGATGGAGCAGGCGATGAACGACGGCGTGCTGGAGAAAAACTTGCGCAACCTTAAGTTCTTAGGCCAAAGCTGGTCACTTGCTAAAGAGCAAGACAAAGCCATTCCCGTTATGATGCAAGCGGCTGAACTGTCTGAAGACGGTGAGTTAGATGCACAGTTAGCGCAAATTCTTCTTAATGAAGAGCGTTTCGACGATGCAATTGCTGCGGCAGACCGAGCGGTTGAAAAGGGCGATTTGAGAAACCCTGGTTTGGTTTATCTGATTAAAGGCATGGCACTTTACAACAAGAAGCAATATGCCCTTGCGCTTAATCAGCTAGCTGAAGCAGAAAAGCATCAGAAAAGTCGTGCCATGGCACAGCAATGGAAGCAGTTTGTGCAGGGCGAAAAGCGTCAGGCAGACGCCATTGCAGCTGAGCTAGGTACAAGTTAAGTATCGTACTTTCGTTAATACATCATTTAAAAGGGTCGAATAATATTCGACCTTTTTTATGCGCTAGGGAAAAGTACTTGAGGCAATAAGTCAGACACCGAGGCCATCTTTCCTTCTGCCTCTAACTGGTTCCAATAGCGTTTGGTTTCTAAAACCTCTTCCTTTATTGAAAGAAAGCAGTCGACCAATACGGGATCAAAGTGCTGGCCTGAACCTCGTTTAAGATGATCAAAAGCATCATCGTCAGCCCACGCTTTTTTATAAGGCCTTTTCATTGTAAGGGCGTCGAAAACATCGGCGATAGCTACGATACGTGCACTTTCAGGTATCGCCTCTTCCTTTAATCCTTGTGGGTAGCCTGTGCCATCCCACTTTTCGTGATGACATAAAGCAATCTCGGCTGCGAGGTTAAAGAGCGGGGTATCACATTGAGACAGTATTCTGTGCCCTATTTCAGCATGGGAGCGCATAACCTCCATTTCGCTCAAAGATAATCGCCGAGGTGCTTTTAATATTGCGTCTGCAATACCTATTTTGCCTGTGTCATGCATTGGAGCAGCTTGCGCGAGCAGGCACGCTTTTTCGAAAGGCCAACCGTGAGCCAGAGCAAGACATTGGCTGTAAGCTGCCATCCGCCAAATATGATGACCGGTATCGGTATCATTGTAATGACCAGCGGCAGCTAGCATGCTGATTGCGCTTTGTTGGCTTTTACTTAGTTCCTTAGTACGCGCCGCTACAAGGTTTTCAGCCGTCCGCATTTGATGGGCTAAACTAATGTGAGTTTTAACGCGAGCGAGGGTGATACTCGGTGATACAGGTTTGGTTATGTAGTCTACTGCACCTAGTTTGAAACCTTTTTCTTCGTCCTCTCCTTGAGTTAAGGCTGTAACGAAAATAACAGGTATATGGCTAAGCGCCTCGTTAGCTTTGAGCTTTTTACATACCTCAAACCCGTCCATACCGGGCATCATTATATCTAACAATATAAGGTCGGGAGTAAACTGCTGAGTAACCTTAAGCGCTATTGTTCCCGAAGGCGCAACCTTTACATCATAGTAAGGGCCTAAAATGCCTAATAGAATATCGATATTTGCGGGCTCATCATCAACCACTAATATGCTAAATCTATGTGCTTCATTACGTTGATTATTCATCGGTAATATCGCCTATCAGTTGCGTAATAACCGCTTGAGCACTTTCGAAATCGTAAATGGTAGCAAGCTGCTTCAATCGGTTAATTTTATGTGCATAGACAGAGTCGCTGTAATTGGCTGCCAATGCATTGATGTATTCAACCGCTTTCGCGTCATAAGATTGAAGCGCCTGCTCAACGTTGCGTAGGGTCGATAGCATGGAGGATTTATCGAAGTTAGTACCGCTTTGATGGATATTGTCGGTGTCGTTCTTATCGATAGTGTGAGCAATTAGGCGTAGCGTCGCATCTAGCTGAAACGATAAGTTTGTTACGTGTCTTGCATTAACAGCTTCATTTCTCTCTTGTGCTTCTATAAGAGGAAGCAGGCTTTGCTCAAGCGTTGTAGCGCCAATAAGCTGAGCATCTTCAAGCAGAGAGGTTAACAGTTTCGACGTGTTCGTCTGTGTATGAAAAATATCGAGCAAGTCAGACATAACACCACGCTGACTGTAGGTTTTATAAAACGTTAGCAGCGACGAGATAAACTGGCTCATTTCGTCCGGAGGGTTTATTTCAATGTAGCCTGAATGTATGTGAATATCGATAGTATGAACGATTTCATCCGCGGTAGCGGGCTTAACCAAGTGCTGACACATACCGGCGGTAAGCGCGCTTTCAGAAGCCTCCTGAGACTCATCGGCACTAAGCGCAATAATTGGCGTATACCAGTCTGTTTTCTGGGTAAGTTGTTCTGCAACTTCATAGCCCGAGATGCCGGGTAAATAGCAATCCAAGAGTATAGCGTCAAATTTGCTCATTTCGCATAACGCAAGTGCCTGCTCACCTGATGAAGCAACAGCAACATTAATACCTAGATCAGAAAGTATTTGCTGGCTAATCTCTACACTAATTGCGTCGTCATCTACCACAAGCACATGTTTGTTTAAAAGGCGTCTGGTTCGCCATTTTCGACTTTCAAGACCTTCTAGTGTCCGCTTACGGAGTGATAGTTGAGCTGGAGATAGTGTTGAAATAAGTTCTGTGTCGGTAAACGGAAGCTCAATGATATTTATATTTTGAACAAGGGCACTTCCCATTCGCTTTTGCACGTCTTGCTTGTTGAGGGGACTGATTAATGTAGTAAGGTTTAACGACTGATATTCACCAAACTGCATGTGTTTAATGAAGCTATTCCAGCTTTGCTCGTCATCCGGTAAAAAAGCGATAGTTTGAGAGGCTTTACTCGGCAATAGCCCTTCAACCTGGTCGATTATTTGGCAGCGAATGTTATGTCTGTTCAATGTTGCCGCAAGTATTTCGCATCCTTGGCTCACACTTTGGTGCGTTTGAATACACAGTACATTGTCTGGAACCGATACGGGAAGTTGAGGGCCTGTACCAGGGTCTTCATCAGAACAGATAGGCAATGCGAAGGAAAAACAGCTTCCCTTGTCTACCTCGCTTTCTAAGGATAAGTCACCACCCATCAGCTCAACCAGACGCTTACATATCGCAAGGCCAAGGCCGGTTCCCCCATACTCTCTGGAAATGGATGCATCAGCCTGAACAAAGGCTTTGAAAAGTTTTGATTTTACTTGCTCACCGATACCCATACCGGTATCGGAAACACTGAATACTAATTGATTTTCACGCTTTTCAACCGTCAGTATCACGTGGCCGTTGGCGGTAAATTTTATAGCATTACTTAAAAGGTTGAGCAGTACTTGGTATATCTTTTCGCTGTCGCCACGACATTGCAAATTAGTATGGCACCGAATATCAAAAAGTAACTGAAGTTGCTTTTGTTGCGCCTTTACTTGAAAGACTTGAGCGAGTTTATCGATGGTTTTTGTTAAGGTGAAGGGCTCATCAATTATCTCTATTTTATCTGCTTCCACTTTAGAAAAATCGAGAATGCTATTCATCAGGTCTAACAATGCTGTAGAGCTGCGCTGCACTTTTTCTAAATATTCCTGACGTTGCTCATTGTTGTTGGATTCTAGGGCAAGGTGAGTGAGGCCGATAATGGCGTTCATCGGTGTTCTTATTTCATGGCTCATTGTGGCAAGGAAGTCGCTTTTTGCCTTGTTAGCACTTTGGGCTTCGTCGTACGCTTTTTGGAGTTTTTGTTCTATGGCTTTTTGACCGCTTATGTCGTTAAATACGCCCACGTGTCCATCGGGCTTTCCTTCTTTATCGAGCAGAGGAACTGCAACAATAGATATGGGAAAAAGGCGGCCCCGTTTATCGGTGAAGAAGTCTTCATAAGACGTGTAAGACTGACCGCTTCGGATAGTGAGGTTAACTGGACATTGCTCTCTAGGAAGGAGGGTTCCATCCCCTTTTTGATAATGGACCGTGTCGTGAAAACGTCGGCCTTGTAATTCGTCAAGCGACCACCCTAATAATCGCGAGGCAGCGGGATTGAGAAACTGTGTTGTACCTTCACCGTTTACGGCATACACACCCTCGCCGATGCTATCAGTGATACTTTGATGGAAAGCGCGGTCGTCTTTGAGTTTTCTGGCTAAACGCTTTTGCTCAGAAATATCGGTACAAATAACGACAAGCCTGTTTACCCGATTATCAAATTCAACAACGGGGACAACAGTAGCGAATACAGTCCATGGCATATTAGTTTTTGTATAACTATTGAGCTCGCCTTGCCAAATCTCTCCTTTTACAAGAGATCTTACTATTTCGAGTTGTTCCTCTATAGAGATATTATCTACGCGGAAAATGGACGTATTTTTTCCGATAAGCTCATCGCGCGAATAGCCAGACAGTTGGCAGCACTTGTCGTTTGCGGTCAGCAATGTTCCCTTTAGATCGACCGTTGCCACTATCCCATGCTTATCCATTGCTCTGCGTTGCAAGATTAGCTCGTTATTTGCTTCTTTCTGTTCGCTTATCAGCTCAAACATTAAAGACGACAAATCGGAGAGGTTAGTAAACTCTTCGTCGATAAGTGGCTTGTTTCTTTCATTGAGCAACTGATTGACAGCTAGCCTTAGGGTTTCAACAACCTTCTGCTGGTCGTTGTATTCTTTACGAATTCTTTTGTTTACTTCAATGAGCTCTTCAGAGCTTATCTGTAAGCTTCTATCTCTGAGTTTGATGTCTCTTTCATGAAAGGCGTACGCTTCTTCGATACGGAGTATAAGCTTCGCTAAGCCTTTTCTAATGTCTGTATCACTTAAGTCGTTCGAGTTTTCTGTCTCTGAGTTTAGGCTTTCAAGCCAAAGCTCTATGGGCAGTTCGTCGTCAACATTAAATGCCCGTCTAAGCTGTCGCTCTAACAACAAATTCAAGGTTTTTCCCTTAACAACATAATAGTGAGTGTTTGATTGTGTAATTCACAGTGTGATGTGTTGGATGATGGACTAACTTCGCCATAGGAGTAAAAGCCAGCAATACGTGTATTCTTTGACAATCTGCGACCGACTTCCTCAATCTCTTCTTCGACTCGGTCGCCCATGACAAGCTTGCGTCCTACGCAGCTTGTAACAAGTGCCAACGATTGAGAATCACCCGAGTTAATCGTTGTAGAGAGGGGCGAAAGAGCCTCAAGTGCACCGCTTATAAGGTCGTCTGTTGACGCGTGCATCAATCGCAAAAATTGGTTTTCATTAACTTCACCCGCCAATATTAAGCTTTTTGCCTCTTCGTCAATGCCCAGAATGGTTCTTATAATTCCAGTCGGAGTACCGGCCTCGCTAAGCACCTCGAAAGGGAATAGAAGCCCGCTAGCAGGCAAGTCCTTGGCATATTCACCCAAATAGTTCTTATAGATATCCAAGGCTGGTTTATTGTCTAATTCGAACAGTTCATTAGCTTTAGCAGAGCTCACTCTTCTGGCAGGGCCAAACGAGCGCCAACCGCCATGAGCACCATATTCAAATGAAAGCTGGTCTCCATAAAATGCGACTGCAACAACGCTTCTCGTACTTACTCCGTTGTTGTGCATAACGAAAGTTTGCTCAAACGAGCCGTTGTCACCCGCAAGCCCTCCGCTAATACTTACGCCTTTAGGTAAGTTCTCGGTTAACCCTTCAATGAGAGCAGAGCCGTTAATGTCGATCCCCGGGGCGAGTAAGTATATGCCTTTCAGCCCGTTTTTATCGATTTGGTTTAACAGCGCAGCACCTGCATCGTTGGAGTGCTGCATGTCGGTAAGATGTGTTTCGTACACTTTTACATGTGCGTTTGATTCGAAGCGGATCGCACAAATGGAAATACAAGATTCAAGAACTCTTGTCCCAGATATCTCGCCGGCTGTGCTACACCCGATCACATTAGGACAAACATCTTTAAGTGTAATGTAGAGTTGTTCTTGTTCAAAAAAGGACGCTGACGCAAACGCAATAAGTAGCGAGGGAGAAAAGGCTTTTAGCGCCGCACTCTCCGACTTTAACTCATCTAAATTGTCAAAAAATAGTGTCTTGGAAATCATGGCAAAAAGAGAATACGTGCGAATTATCTTAGTTATAGTAAGAGCTGCACTTTTTTACAATTCTTAGCCGTCATCCTTTGGTAGCAATAAACTGATTTTTAACATAAAACGCCGTCGCCAGAGAAGCCCAGGCGACGGCTTTGTTGTTACGCAGAGCGAAGCTCTCTACGTAGAATTTTACCGACGGTAGATTTTGGTAGCTCGTCAAGTATCGTGATCGACTTAGGGATCTTGTAATTTGTGAGATGCTGTTTACAAAAATCAATGACGTCTTGTGTCGATACATCGCTTGAAACAGTAATAAATGCACACACTCGCTCACCGGTCTTTTCATCGGGTTTACCCACAACTGCGGCTTCCATCACGCTAGGGTGAGTTGTAAGTACATCTTCAATTTCGTTCGGATAGACATTAAAGCCAGAGACAATAATCATATCTTTTAAACGATCTACAATTTTAATTGCCCCAGATTCAGTGCGTATGCCAATGTCCCCGGTTTTAAAGAAGCCATCTTGGGTCATGACTTTGGCAGTTTCGTCGTCTCGGTTCCAATAACCCAGCATAACCTGAGGTCCGCGAACTGCAATTTGCCCCGACTCACCATCGGCCACCGGCTTATCATGGCTATCCAGTAACGCAACTTCAGTGCCTTCTAGTTCGTGCCCCACCGTGCCAATCTCTTCTTTACCAGGAATGTTAAAAGATACAACTGGCGCAGTTTCTGATAGCCCATAGCCCTCGGTGATGGTGTTCCCGGTTACGTCTCGCCAAATGGATACTGCGGCTTGAGTAAGTGCGGTGCCGCCAGACATTGTGAGGTGTAATTTAGAAAAGTCTAACTTTGCAAATTCAGGGTGTCTCCCAAGACCAACAAACAAGGTGTTGATCCCCATGAATGCTGAAATTCTATGGGGCTTGAGTGTTTGAATGAAACCGTCGATATCCCGCGGATTGGGTATAAGAATTATCTGAGTACCTTTGGCAAAGAGCGCCATCATTCCAACCGTAAATGCATAAATATGATAAAGCGGTAATGGGCATACCAATACTTCTTCACCATCTTTGAAGCCCTCACCAATACGGTCGAGCATTTGGATGCAGTTAGCTAAAACGTTTTTATTACTTAAGGCTGCGCCCTTCGATACCCCAGTAGTACCACCGGTGTATTGCAACATGGCAAGTTCATCTAGAGCAATAGAAGGACGTTCAAATGCAGGCAGTGTATTGCCTAGCTCCACTGCTTGTGTAAATGAAACCGTACCATCGAGATTTGGTGCAGTGTTAGGGTCTAAAAGCTCTGTTGCCGATGTGGTGATAACGGTTTCGATACTAGTATCATCTTTTATGCTAGTGAATTTGGGGAGCAAATCACCCAGAATAACCAGAGCTTTCGCGCCACTATCAGTGAACTGGTGCTTCATCTCACGTTCGGTATAAAGCGGGTTTGTATTTACTACAACAAGGCCTGCGCGTAAGGCAGCATAAACAACAATAGGGTTTTGAATTAAATTAGGAAGTTGTATGGCGACTTTGGTACCAGGAGACAATTTAGCTTCGTGAACAAAGTAGCGGGCTAACGCTGATGAGTTACGGTCAATCTCGGCAAATGTAAGTGTTTGTCCAAGCGCCGTATACGCTGGCCTGTCGGCAAATTTTTGCAAAACGCGTTCAATATAATCGGCTAAGCAGGTCACGTTATCAGGATAAGTTATCATGTTGCTTGTTCCTAGTAGGGCAAAGTAAGTAGGGTGTTTATGCCTTACAGTAGCAAACTTAACTTTTCATTTACATCAGGGTTGGGTTATTTAGTATTATAATTTTTAGTTATCAATTGTTTGTAGAACTATTACTTAAGTAACTATATAGCCCACCAGCACAGATGCCTGCCATGCATTGCGCGGTAAGTCCTAAGGTAGTGCGAGCGCCTGCAATTAGGGTCACATTCAATATGGGCTGCATGGCAATGAGCATTAATAAGAACGACAGGCCTCCCGCTATTGTGAAAAGAATAAATCGGGTCCGGTTGGAAGAGCCACTAGCATTTTGATTAATTCGTTTAACAATGAAATGTGTCGCCAAGAACGCCAACAATAAGGTAATGGCAATAATCACGCCGTAAGTAGGCAAAAGGCCTAGTGCATCTTGCCATATCATGAAAAACCAATCGCTTGGATTCATATCGACATCAATTCGAATGAGTCCGATTAAAACGGCACACGAGTGAAACGTACTTGCTAGTAGAAAGCCGACGGCCCATGATGGTAAAAAATGGAAAATAGTGCGTCGTATTAGGTTGTTCATTTTTGTAGTCCAAGATTTGTCGCACAGTGTATTAGAACAAGACTCAACAGGCCTCAAATAGTTTGAGCGTGGCAATAGGGTATACCATAGTATGTTAAGTAAAAGAGGACAATCACAATGAAGTCATGGCGTTCGATGATCAGTTTACTGGCTTTTTCTTCATTGGGAGCTGCTTTAGCTCCTGCTTTTGCCGTAACTACTGCCTCTGAACTCACTCATAAGGACGCATCTAATACTGAGCAACGTGAAGCAGGTAGCTCAAATCTAACGGCCTATGAAAATTTTGACCAGCATGTCGTGACAGAAGATATCGCTACCTCATTGGCGTTTCCCAAGGCCTTAACGACGGTTATCGATAAGGCTCAGGCAAGTACCCATATATTGATAGTAACGCGAGATGGTGAGCTGGTAATTATTGACAATAAGGGGGAAAGTGCGCGGTTTTCTTTAATGCTCGATGACTTGTACACCAAAGGGCAAGGAGGCGTACTCGATCTTCTTATACCTTCGCAATTCCCTGAAGACAGAACCGTGTTGCTGAGTTATTCCAAGGGGAGCGATAGTGCAAACCGTCTTGCCATAGTAAAAGGACAGCTTTCCCTTACTTCTGGCATAACTAACATTCAGCCAGTGTTAGCACTGGCACAAGCCAAAGACACGCCTGTGCACTACGGTGGGAAACTGCTTCAACTAGAGGGCAGTGCTTTAAACACAAAACAGGGCTTTTTGGTTACGACAGGAGATGGCTTTGATTATCGCGAGCAAGCGCAAGTTATCAGTTCACAACTAGGAAAAGTGCTAGGGTTCACAATAGACGGCAAGCCGTTGGCCAACCCTCCTTTTCCTGATAACCCCTTTATTTTTAGTATTGGACACCGCAATCCCCAAGGACTTGTAAAGGGGAGTGACGGCAACCTATTTTTGAATGAGCACGGCCCAGATGGCGGTGATGAAGTAAATCTTCTTCAACAAGGCGCAAATTATGGTTGGCCAGTTGTTACACTAGGCAAAGACTATTCCGGCGCTAGAATTTCGCCTTTTTCGACCTATCCGGGAATGACTGGCCCCATTGTAGACTGGACACCTTCTATAGCGCCATCCTCCATGATCTACTATTCCCATGGGCGTTTCCCGATGCTAGCTAATACGTTACTTGTTACCAGTTTGAAAGCTAAAGCTTTGTATGCAGTTAGAGCCGCATCGAACGAATATATCTCTACAAAAATTTTTGAGGGACCTGGGGAACGGCTGCGGGATATTGCGCTTGATCATCAAGGTAACCTGCTTCTTTTGACCGATGGTGAAAATGGAAGAGTGATCGAAGTATCGCCAAGAGGAAATTAGGCACAGAAAACATTAATAAATGAAATTTTGTTTCAAAATTGATGGTAATTTGTACTGGTAGCACCATAAATAAAATGAATGTCTGTCATAAATGCAACACTATTATTTATCTTTATTGGTCAAACCATTCAAGCTAAATATCGTCATTGATTTCAAATGGTTTGCTTCTAACTGCATGAAATTATTGGCTTAATTTTGCTTTTAATTAAAATTCGTTTTTCTAGTAAAAATGTAAGTGCTTTAACACAACGACAGTTTAGGCGGGTGAATACCTAACTGTTTACTTTCAGTCATTACGTAACCGCTAAAAATCGGTTAAAATATCCCTCATTTTTATATGCGTATAGCTAAGACCGACTTAACACTACGCCCAAGTAAAACTAAGACCGAGAGAACTATATGAGTTTGTATTCAGAATATCTGGCAGAGATCGAAACCCGTAAAACGGAACTAGGTCTTAACCCTAAGCCAATCGACAGTGCAGATCTGCTGTCTGAAATTATTGCTCAAATTAAAGATACAACAAACGAGCATCGCGAAGACTCTCTAAAATTCTTTATCTATAACACGCTTCCAGGTACTACACCTGCGGCGGGTGTTAAAGCACAATTCCTAAAAGAAATTGTACTTGGCGAAGAAAAAGTAGAAGAAATTACCCCTGAGTTTGCGCTTGAACTACTTTCACACATGAAAGGTGGTCCGTCTGTAGAAGTACTACTAGACCTAGCACTTTCTGATGACGAAGCGGTTGCTAAGCCTGCGGCAGAAGTATTGAAGACTCAAGTTTATCTATACGAAGCTGACACTGAGCGTCTTGAAAATGCATTCAAAGCTGGCAATGCTATTGCTAAAGACGTACTAGAAAGCTACGCAAAAGCTGAGTTCTTTACCAAGCTTCCTGATGTTCCAGAGAAAATTGAAGTTGTGACTTACATCGCCGCTGAAGGTGATATCTCAACTGACCTTCTTTCTCCAGGTAACCAAGCGCACTCACGTGCCGACCGTGAACTTCACGGCCAGTGCATGATCTCTCCTGAAGCGCAGCAAGAAATTGTTGAACTTGGTAAGAAGCACCCGAATGCTAAAGTGATGCTTATCGCTGAAAAAGGCACAATGGGTGTAGGTTCATCTCGTATGTCTGGTGTTAACAACGTTGCACTATGGGCAGGTGAGCCAACAAGCCCTTACATTCCATTTGTAAACAAAGCGCCAATTGTTGCTGGTACTAACGGTATTGCGCCAATCTTCCTTACTACTGTTGACGTAACCGGTGGTATTGGTCTTGACCTTAAGAACTGGGTTAAGAAAACTGATGAAAACGGTGAAATCGTTCGCGATGCAAACGGTGACCCAGTACTTGAAGAAGCTTACTCAGTAGCAACTGGTACTGTACTAACTATCGATACTAAGGCGAAGAAGCTTTACAACGGTTCAGAAGAACTTGCTGACGTATCTGCATCATTTACTCCTCAAAAAATGGAGTTCATGAAAGCCGGTGGTTCTTACGCAGTTGTATTCGGTAAGCAGCTACAGTCTTTCGCAGCACGTACTCTAGGTACAAAAGCGCCAGCCGTATATGCAGCGTCGAAAGAAGTGTCTCACGAAGGCCAAGGCCTAACAGCGGTTGAAAAAATCTTTAACCGTAATGCAGTTGGCGTAAATTCAGATGCTCCGCTTCACGCTGGTTCTGACGTGCGCGTTAAAGTAAACATTGTAGGTTCTCAGGATACGACTGGCCCAATGACGTGCCAAGAGCTTGAGTCAATGGCCGCTTCAACGATTTCTCCTGTTGTAGATGGTGCTTACCAGTCTGGTTGTCACACGGCATCAGTATGGGATAAAAAAGCACAAGCTAACATCCCTAAGCTTATGTCGTTCATGAACAACTTTGGTGTAATCACTGCACGTGATCCTAAAGGCGTTTACCATGCAATGACTGACGTTATTCACAAAGTGCTTAACGACATTACAGTAGACGATCGTGCCATTATCATCGGTGGTGACTCGCACACGCGTATGTCTAAAGGTGTAGCATTCGGTGCCGACTCAGGTACGGTAGCACTAGCACTTGCAACGGGTGAAGCGGCAATGCCAATCCCTGAGTCTGTGAAAGTTACTTTTAAAGGTAGCATGAAAGAGCACATGGACTTCCGTGACGTGGTTCACGCTACTCAAGCGCAAATGCTTAAGCAATTCTCTGGCGAGAACGTGTTCCAAGGTCGTGTAATTGAAGTTCAAATCGGTACTCTATTGGCTGACCAAGCATTCACATTCACTGACTGGTCTGCAGAAATGAAGGCGAAAGCATCAATCTGTATCTCAAATGACGAGACAATGATTGCGTCGCTTGAACTTGCTAAGAGCCGTATCCAAATCATGATCGACAAGGGCATGGACAACGAAGCGAACATGCTTCAAGGCCTAATTGACCTAGCTGATAAGCGTATTGCTGAAATCAAGTCTGGTGAAGAGCCAGCGCTTGCGCCAGATGACAACGCTAAGTACTACGCAGAAGTGGTTATCGATCTTGATCAAATCGACGAGCCAATGATTGCTGACCCAGACGTAAACAACGAAGACGTATCTAAGCGTTATACCCACGACGTTATCCGTCCAGTTTCTTACTACGATGGTAAGCCAGTAGACCTAGGTTTCGTTGGTTCTTGTATGGTGCACAAAGGCGACATGCAAATCATCGCGCAAATGCTGCGTAACCTAGAAAAGCTTAACGGTTCTGTTGAATTCAAAGCACCACTAGTTGTAGCTCCACCTACATATAACATCGTTGACGAGCTTAAAGCGGAAGGCGATTGGGACGTTCTAGCGAAATATGCAGGCTTCCAGTTCGACGATGCTAAGCCTAAAGAAGCGGCGCGTACCAAGTACGACAACATTCTTTACCTAGAGCGTCCTGGATGTAACCTATGTATGGGTAACCAAGAAAAGGCTGAGCCAGGCGACACAGTTATCGCGACATCTACACGTCTTTTCCAAGGTCGTGTTGTAGCTGACTCTGCTGAGAAGAAAGGTGAATCACTACTAGGCTCTACGCCGCTAGTAGTACTTTCAACGGTTCTTGGTCGTTTCCCAACGACAGAAGAGTACAAGCAAGCGGTTGCAGGCATTGACCTAACTAAGTTTGCCCCACCTTCTGAAGACTTGGCAGTTAAGCCTAAGTTCGAAGCAGATGTAGCCGTTAAGCGCGTATAAGTACTTAACGCTTTCAAACGCATTTAAAAGCCCCAACCTCGGTTGGGGCTTTTTTGTACCCGAAATAAAATAATGGGGTCAGAGTACATTAGTACGGTTGTAGAGCCAGCGATAAACAGCTAGAAATGTACTCTGACCCCATTATTTCATTGAACATCGCCATCAAGGTACTACACTGAGGTAATACAGAAATAGATTTCTTCATTGTGTACTAAGGAATGGCAACCTATGAAAAAGCAACAGGCATTTTTCACTTCGCTTTTATTCGCCCTAATTCTTGGGGGCTGTAGCACCACAAGTATGGTTCATACCGACAAATGTATCGAGCAAATCGATAAAGATGAAACCAACAGTGCCGAAGTGGCGAATGCTCGTCTACAGCACTGCCTCGACGAATCTTATCAAGTAAGGAGAGCAGAACGTTCTGCGCCGGGAGCATTGTTTGGCGACCTAATGGTGGCAATATTGGAACGGGCTTTCTCCAACCGAAATTAAACAATGGGGTCAGAGTACATTAGTACGGTTATAGAGCTAGCGGTAAACAGCTAGAAAAGTACTCTGACCCCATTATTTTTATGCAGAGTTGTTGTTTGGCACTTATACTGAGTTATTAGTCATTTAATAATACTTAGAAACTCTAATGCCAAAGCAGTACTCTACAAAGCCTGAATCATTTGGCGAAGTCACATCGGCCTTGCAAAAAGCTGGCTTCAAAATTCTGCTGGTTTTTTCTTTACTCATCTTAGCGGTAATCGTCATAGCCCAACCCCAAAATGTGTATGTGGCAGTATTTTTCGGTCTGTCTTGGTGTGCAATTTCGGTAGCGGGAATTATCTTTTCTAACTACAAAGAACCTTTGGCGAAATTGTGGGCAATACTCACCATTCCCGTCGCGCCTTACCTTGTAATAAGCAATGGGCTTATGCCCGCAACCTTAGTTCCAATTGCTACTATTTTTCCCATTTTACTGCTTTCTAATGGTTGGCGAATAAGTGCAATGGTAGTACTCGCATGCTGTACTTTTCTTGTGCCGTTTTACGAAGGGGATTATGACAAGGGCCTTTGGCTAAGGCTTTGTGTGACCAACCTTGTTGTGTCCCTTCTTATCTATGCTCTAGCGAGCCAATTAGAAAAAGCCCTTGTAGAGAGTAAAAACAAAACTCTTGAGCTAAACAGGGCACTTGCAAGCGAAAAGCAAGCGTCGGCTGCACAATCACGATTCCTCGCCACTATGTCACACGAGATTCGCACGCCATTAAACGGTATTTTGGGATTGACCGATGTAGTGCTTTCTCATGATATTTCGGAAAGTGCACGGCCCAACCTAGAAAAGATTCAGCGTTCAGGACTCTCGCTAAACCGTATTTTGAACGACATATTAGATCTCTCCAAACTGAATGCGGGAAAACTTGCGCTGGAGATCATTCCCTTTGACCTAAAAAGTACTGCCAAAGATTGCGTGGCGTTTTATGCACAATTGGCGCAGAACAAAGGTATTTCATTGAGAATAGAAGTAGATAAAACATTAAATACTTGTGTTGTAGGGGACGCAACGCGCCTTTCTCAAGTGTTAAACAACCTAGTGAGCAACGCGATAAAGTTTACGCATCAGGGCAGTGTCACTTTAGGGCTATCTAAAGGTGAAGCGTCAAAGACCCATCAATTTGTCAGGTTTTCAGTTAAGGATACGGGGGACGGGATTGATGCTTCTGAACAAGAGCGCGTATTCGATGCATTTACCCAAGCCAACAGCAGCATTAATCGAATGCACGGGGGAACGGGACTTGGTTTACAGATAGTAAAAAGTTTAGTTGAAGCAATGGGCGGCACGGTTTATCTGAAAAGCGCGGTAGGTCAGGGGAGTGAATTTTATTTCGAGCTACCGTTTGAAATTGCAGATAGTGTAATTGGCGCGAAAGAACAGGAAAGCGCACCGTCGTTCTCAAACCTTACTGTTTTGGTTGCAGAAGATAACGACATTAACCAGGTCGTAGCAAAATCCTTGTTAGAAGACACAGGGTTGAAAGTTGCGCTTGCTAATAACGGTAAAGAAGCATTAGAGATTGCACTAAAGCAGCATTTCGACCTTATATTAATGGACTTACACATGCCTGAAATGAATGGCTCTGAAGCTGCTTTAGCGTTGCGAAAAGCTAACATCACTATTCCTATTATCGCTTTCACTGCTGCGGTGGTTGCCGAAGAAATAGATAAAGCGTTAGCATCCGGGATGAATGGATATCTCACAAAACCAGTCAATAAAACGGAACTACACGCTGTGCTAACTAAATATTTGGGCGGAGAAATGTCTACAGAAAGTTCCTGTATTGCTAAAGGGGAATATACAGAGTAATGTGGCTGTGAAATTGTCATTAATCCGAATAAACCCCTGTTATACAATAGATAATAATAAAAGGTCGCTTGGCCCAATCAAGTAAATAGTATTACTGTGAAAAGCAAAGCGTCTTATAAAAGGATTTAAGTTTGAAGTCACAAATACATATTATAATTGCCCTGCTATTTCTTGCTTTCACGAGCCTTCCGGCTAACAGCGAAACAGGCAGCGACAGCCAGCATTACGAATTAAGGGTAGAGAAACTCCAATCTAAAGTGCTAAACGAGCAACGAGAAGTGGTTGTTCAGCTTCCAAAAGGCTACGCCGAAAACCCCGACAAGAAATACCCCGTTATTTATCGTCTAGATGGTGCGGGAAATCTTACTATGATGAATGCAGTGCTAGAATCGCTGCAATCTCAGAATGCCGCACCGGAAGTCATTATAGTCGCCATTGAGAATACCGACCGACTTCGCGATCTATATCCCACGGCAAATGAAGATCCAAACGGGCCTGTAGGCTATGGCGGTGGCGGTGCAAACTTTCTTTCCTTTATAACCACTGAGCTTATGCCGATGGTAGAGAAGAAATATCGCGTGCATGACTTTCGAGTGATAGAGGGTGCATCAGCCGGAGGTGTATTCGCGTTGTACGCACTTACCCAGAAACCTGAGCTTTTTAACGCCGCGCTGACTTACAGTGCTGCGGTGTGGTGGAACTATGGCGCATCTGCAAAAAGTACGGTTGCATTCTTAAAATCTGCCAATCAATTAGACCACTTCATTTACACGTCTATCGGCAATGAAGGCGCGCCCATGCGCCCGTATTATAACGATATGATTTCTGGGATGCGGGCAAATCAACCTGCCGGATTAAGATGGGAGAACGAAGCCTACGAGGGAGTTACCCACAATTTGGTCTCAGCTGCGTCAACTTTCAGCGCTTACCATCATTTGTTCTTATCAGCTTATTTAAGGCCACAGCAGTTCAGTGGAGATATTAAAAGTATTAAAGACTATTACGCCCGTGTTTCAAAGCAGCGAGGCGAGAAACTCGACGCGCCGGAATGGGTTATTCGCGAGTTAGGTTATCACTATGTGGGTAAACAAAACTACGACAAAGCCATCGCCTTGTTTAAATACGATATTGCTGAGTATCCTCAAACGCCAGACGCTTATAATGGCTTAGCCTATGGTTATGAGCAGATGGGCGAGTACAAAAAAGCGCTGGAAAGCGTAAACCAAGCTTTAGCACTTTCCACGTCTGAGCACGATGGCCATCAGGTTTATGTAAATAGACAAAAACGCTTACAGTCTTTATTAAAGGAATAAGTTACCTTGAAACACACTGGCAAATGTAAATATTTAAACAAGTTCGCTACCGCAGTGGTTTTAATTGGTAGCACTTTAGGTGTGAGCGGATGCAGTACCGTAACGACAGGACAAACCGATCACTGTATTGAGCAAGCTCGTAATGCAGATGTTCACGGCGTTTACAGTGCCGATGAGCAGCTAAATGCTTGCTTAGAGACCAATCAGTTAAGGCGAGGCAAAGAAAAAACTATAGGGGAAGCTTTTGCAGGAGACGTACTTATCTCTGTCATCGATATAATTACTGACTAAAGTTTCTTTACGCGAAAAAACCTTCCTACGTACAGTTATAAAAGCAAAGAAGGCAGAGTAATTTACTCTGCCTTCTTTGTTTTTGCTTCTCTATTAAAGGCGTTAAAGCAAGCAAAGGGTAACACGTTATAGGAAGAGCCGATGCGAAATTTTTTGACTGCTGTATATGTACTTTCAATCACCGCCATAGCTAACGTTAATGCTAATCACATGCTCGATACTGTCGAAGGGCTGCAGCTTGCTAAGCAATACGATCAAAGTCGCACTGATATTAACGTAGCTGACTATTGGGTTAGTGAGAAGCTAGACGGTATTCGCGCAAGATGGAACGGTACTGAACTACTTACCCGTAATGGGAACAAGATATTCGCGCCAACATGGTTCACCGCCAACTGGCCAGAAACCACTATTGACGGCGAACTTTGGATAGGAAGAGGGGAGTTTGAACGTACAGCTTCTATTGTGCTTTCAACGATGACAAACATCGAGCTGCATTCTGTCGCTAACGCTTCATCTAGCACAGTGTCTTCAGCAGACACTATAGCCGCAGCAAATTCTCTATCTGCAAAACGCTGGGCCAAAGTTAGATTTATGGCCTTTGACATGCCTATGATGGGTGAGCCCTTTGGTCGGCGACTCAGCAGGCTTAACAGCCTAAGTAAATCTACACCTAATCCAACGTTTGCAGTTATCCCTCAATTTAAGCTTACGTCTATTGCTTCACTTGATGAAAAGCTGGAGCAAGTAACCCAGGAAGGCGGAGAAGGGTTAATGCTTCATCATGAACAAGCGCTGTACACATCCGGGCGAAGTGACATGTTGCTCAAAGTAAAACGCTTTGAAGATGCAGAAGGGAAAGTACTGGCATTGCTTCCGGGAAAAGGACGATTTAAGGGAATGATGGGCTCGCTTCTTGTAGAAACGCGAGAAGGCATTCAATTTAAATTAGGAACGGGCTTTTCAGAAAATGAGCGCCAATCTCCGCCCGCTATCGGTAGCTGGGTAACCTTTAAGTACTACGGCTTAACTAAAAATGGAAAGCCAAAGTTTGCAAGTTATCTTCGCACCAGACCTCAGACAGACTTGCCCCATTAACACTTACTTACTGCCAGTATAGTCACAATGAACTGCCTCTCACTTACTGTTGTTATACCAATCCGCATGGATAAGTGCCCACTCAGAAGGCGCTGGCAAGTTTCCTAGCAAAGCGTGGGAATGCAGGAATGGTTGTTCCCTTTCAAATTCCCAGAATGAAGCTAGGAAGCTTGCCAGACGGGTAATTATTTATGCGGACTGGTATTAATCGTTTACGGTTTGCTTCAAATGAAGAAGCATTGTGTACAGCTAACCCCTTGTCTTTAAGTCATAAAGCCCTATAACTTTACTACGTGTTAATTGCTAAAGTTACTTTGCTTATTTCTTTTTAATCGCTTTTGCCGTTTAAAAGTAATGGTATGAATAGCGATTATAAGTGAATTAAAAGGGCGCTAAATTTAAAAAGTGAGCCCGTGAAGTTATACTGTTGATGATTTATTAAACACACCTTGCGTCAAGTGCGTACAAGACCGTTTACTCCCATTGCGCAAGCTAACTTAGAGGAAGAGACAGTGTTACAAGACTATCGCAATCACGTTGAAGAACGTGCCGCTCAAAATATTCCACCTAAACCGCTTAACGCTGAACAGGTAGCTGGCCTGGTTGATTTATTAAAGAACCCGCCAGCAGGCGAAGGGGACTTTCTTTTAGAACTGCTGTCAGAACGTGTACCGCCTGGGGTTGATGAGGCAGCTTACGTTAAAGCTGGGTTTTTAAGTGCAATCGCAAAAGGTGAAGACAGTTGTGAGCTTATCTCTAAAGAGAAAGCCGTTGAACTGCTAGGAAATATGCACGGTGGCTACAACATTGCCACTTTAGTGGAGCTACTTGATGATAAAGCGCTTGCGCCGTTGGCAGCGAAAGAGCTGAAACATACCCTTTTAATGTTTGACGCTTATCACGATGTGGAAGAAAAGCACAAAGCGGGTAATGAGTACGCCACTGACATCATTAAATCTTGGGCGGAAGGTGAATGGTTTACATCGCGCAAGTTAATGGACGATAAAATCACTTATACCGTATTTAAGGTGACTGGTGAAACCAATACTGATGATTTGTCGCCAGCCCCGGACGCATGGTCTCGCCCAGATATTCCTCTGCACGCCCTCGCAGCTTACAAGATGCCCCGCGAAGGTTTAGAGCCAGAAGAGCCAGGTGTTAAAGGCCCAATGGCGCAGATAGAAGAAGTCAAAAGTAAGGGGTATCCCGTAGCGTTTGTCGGTGATGTAGTTGGAACCGGCTCGTCACGCAAGTCGGCAACTAACTCTGTATTGTGGTTCTTTGGTGAAGACTTACCGGGTGTGCCTAATAAACGAGGCGGTGGTGTGTGCATTGGTTCAAAAGTCGCGCCTATCTTCTTCAACACAATGGAAGACGCCGGTGCGTTGGTGTTTGAAGCTGATGTAGACAAAATGAACATGGGTGATGTGATAGACATCTACCCGTTTGAAGGAAAAATCACCAACCACGAAACCGGTGAACTTCTCGCTGAATACAGCTATAAGTCGAAGGTGATTCTGGATGAAGTGCGCGCAGGTGGACGTATCAACCTGATTATTGGCCGTGGCCTTACCGAGAAGGCGCGTGAGACACTAGGTTTAGGCCCAACGGATTTATTCCGTACGCCTGAACAGCCAAAAGACAGCGGCGCGGGTTTCTCGCTAGCGCAGAAAATGGTGGGTAAGGCGTGCGGTGTCGACGGTATTCGCCCAGGCACCTACTGCGAACCTAAAATGACAACCGTGGGCTCGCAAGATACCACAGGGCCAATGACCCGCGATGAGCTTAAAGACCTAGCCTGTCTTGGCTTTACTGCCGATTTAACCATGCAGTCATTCTGTCACACTGCCGCTTACCCAAAGCCGGTGGATATAGAAACGCAGCACACGCTGCCTGATTTTATAATGAACCGCGGCGGCGTATCGCTTCGTCCTGGTGACGGCATTATACACAGCTGGTTAAACCGCATGCTGCTGCCTGACACAGTAGGCACGGGTGGTGACTCGCATACTCGTTTCCCATTGGGTATTTCATTTCCTGCGGGTTCTGGCCTGGTCGCGTTCGCTGCGGCTACTGGCGTTATGCCGCTAGATATGCCCGAGTCGGTATTGGTGCGATTTAAGGGAGAAATGCAGCCGGGCATTACGCTACGCGACCTAGTACACGCCATTCCGCTATACGCCATCAAACAAGGGCTGTTAACGGTAGAGAAAAAAGGCAAGATCAACGCCTTCTCTGGCCGTATTTTAGAAATCGAAGGACTAGAGAACTTAACCGTAGAACAGGCGTTCGAGCTTTCTGACGCATCGGCGGAGCGTTCAGCAGCCGGTTGTACTATCAACTTATCTGAAGCGTCGATTGCTGAATACCTGCGTTCAAACATTACCATGCTTCGCTGGATGATTAACGAAGGTTATGGCGACCCTCGTACGCTAGAGCGTCGAGCGCAAAAAATGGAAGAATGGTTAGCTAACCCTGAGTTGATGCGTGCAGATGCAGATGCTGAGTACGCTGAGGTAATCGAAATTGACCTTAACGATATTAAAGAGCCAATTGTGTGCTGCCCTAATGATCCTGACGATGCGAAAACCTTATCTGACGTTGCAGGCGATAAGGTAGACGAGGTATTTATTGGTTCATGTATGACAAACATTGGTCACTTCCGCGCAGCGGGTAAGCTACTTGAGCAGTACAACAAAACACTGCCAACCCGTTTATGGATGTCACCACCGACTAAGATGGACAAAGCCCAGTTAATGGAAGAGGGCTATTACAATATTTATGGTCGCGTAGGCGTACGTACAGAAATGCCCGGATGCTCACTATGTATGGGTAACCAAGCAAGGGTGGATGCGGGAGCAACCGTACTTTCAACGTCTACTCGTAACTTCCCTAACCGCTTGGGCGATGGGGCGAATGTATATTTGACCTCAGCAGAGCTTGCTGCAGTGGGTGCCATTGTTGGGCGCATTCCAACTGCTGAAGAGTACATGGAATACGCTAGCAAAATTAATGCAATGTCGGGTGAAGTATTCCGCTACTTAAACTTCGACAAAATGCCTAGCTTTAAAAAGGCTGAGGAAGAAGCAAAAGCGCGCATTATTCCAACATTGAATGTTGCTTAAAATAGTGTATAAACTACAAAGCCGGTGACCGTTAAGGTGACCGGCTTTTTTTATGGCGAAAAGGAATGTCTAATGGGAAAATCTTTCTTTATTGTTGCTGCACTTGTATTAACCTTAGGGTGTGCAAAAGCGCAGGTAGACCCTGTATCGTCGCTGAATTCAGTGGACTTTGAATCCATTACACTTGAGATTGGCGGCAAGCACTATGAAGTTGAGTATGCCAAAACCTTTGAACAACGCGCACAGGGCCTTATGTTTCGCAAAGCCTTGTGTGAAGACTGTGGTATGTTTTTTAAGTTTTCTAGCCCAAAGTTTGCGGGCATGTGGATGAAAAATACCTTTGTTCCTCTAGACGTAGCATTTATCGACAGAAAAGGCGTAATAACGGATATAAAACCTCTCACTCCGCATAGTTTGGAGTCGGTCGGATCATCGAAAGAGGTACTTTACGCGTTGGAAATGAACCAAGGGTGGTTTGCCGAGAATAATATTAAAGTAGGCGACCAAATAACGATTGATTAACCGCGCAAAACGCGCGGTTGCTGCTAGCGAAATGCTAGTTTTATTCTGGAGTTAAATATAGTGACAAATGCCTTATCGATAGCTAAGTTCGGTGGAACTAGCGTTGCGAATTACGAAGTAATGCAAAACTGCGCCCGAATTGTTGCCGGTAATGACAAAACGCGCATTGTGGTAGTGAGCGCTGCGGCAGGTGTAACCAATCACCTAGTAAGCTTAGCGCACACACCTATGACGCAACAGCAAATTGAAGAGACCTGTAAGGCCATTATCAATATTGAGCTTGCCATTCTTAACAAGTTGAAAGATAAAGACGCGGTTGAGCCAAAACTCAACGACTTGTTAGATGAAATGCGAAGCTTAGCGTTTCATGAAGAAATCCTTCACCGTGATGATTTAAAAGATCAGCTGCTTTCAATGGGTGAGCGGATGTCATCGCTGATGTTCTCTTCAGTGCTTGCAGAGCAGGGCGTAAAAACCATGAACTTTGACGTACGTAAGGTGTTACGTACGGACAGTGAGTTTGGAGAAGGAGCGCCGCAAATCGAAGAAATCGAAAAGCTGTCTAAACAATTGCTGGCACCTGAAATTAAAGACGCGATAGTGGTTACTCAAGGCTTTGTTGGAGCCGATGAGGAAGGCCGTACTACAACGCTAGGTCGTGGTGGTTCTGATTTTACGGCGGCGCTACTTGCTGAAGCGCTTGATGCCGAATCGTGTGAGATATGGACTGACGTAACAGGGGTGTACACAACTGACCCGCGCATCACACCAGCTGCTCATCCGTTACCTGAACTCAGCTTTGAAGAAGCGGCGGAAATGGCCACCTTCGGAGCCAAAGTTCTTCACCCTGCCACTATGGAACCAGCGCTTCGAAAAGACATTAAAGTGTTTGTAGGGTCAAGCAAAGAGCCTGAAAAGGGCGGTACGTGGATTGTACGCGACTGCGAGCACGAACCACCGTATCGTGCTATTACTCGCCGTAAAGAGCAGGTAATGGTGACAGTGAAAACACCGAAGATGATGTATGCGCAAGGCTTCCTACAGCAGGTATTTGCCATCATCGCTAAGCACAAGCTAAGTGTTGATTTGGTTACCACGTCAGAAATCTCGGTATCTTTTACCCTTGATAACCCTGCAAACTCTGTGGCTCAGCGACTAAACAAAGAAACCATTGCTGAACTTGAAACTATCTGTGATGTGAAAGTAGAAAAAGGTTACGACCTTGTCACGGTTGTAGGTAACAACATGCAAACAGCTGTTGGTGTTTCTAGCAAGATTTTAGCTGCGGTTTCAGATTTCAACCTGCGTATGATTTGCTTTGGCGCCAACCCGCACAACCTATCGTTCCTGGTTAACGAGACCGACAGTGACGACGTGGTTCGCAAGCTTCACACGGCGTTATTTGAATAAGCACCTAATGTGCTGAATGACCCCAAAAAACGGTCGCCTTAAAGGCGGCCGTTTTTATTTCACATCAGTTTGTAGATGATTTCAAAATGTCGACCGGTACAATGATTTCGTGACGTTTATTCCACGGTAGGGTGAAAGGCGAGTCGTAGCCCATATAGCTAGGTTCACCATCAAGCTCAATATTATTGTCCCTAAGGGCTTTAAGCAGTTTATTCGTATACTGCTTCTTATCGCTGTCCTTGTTGAAACCTGAATAACGAATAGCGGCTACCGTTCTCGCTGGTACAGTAACCAGCGATACATCTTTGTGCGTAGGCACAGGAGCGCTTTTAATGTCATATTTGCTGGGCAAGAAAAACATCATTGTTTCTGAAGATGAGACTTCGACAGGAGAGGTCATTGCAATTTCTTGAGAGCGCTTTCCAACTTCTACGGGGGACGTCATTGACACATTGCTACTGGATGTATTCTCACCAGAGATATAATTAAAGAGTAGCTGAAATGCTCCATTATCTTCATTCCCACTAGACATTACGCCTAACGCTTCATTGTAATGCCTCACTTCAATATCTTCATCAAGGGTCTCGATAATGGAATAGGGAAGGGTTTCTGTATCTTTGTAATATGATGGCTCAGCCTGGATCATTGTTGACACCAATAAAGTAGTAATGAAAAGAGGCAAGCGAAAACGGGAAAATATCATTCTTTTTTAGTGGTTTGTTACGAATAGTCCTTATACGAATTAAAGCCGATTAATGCTCAGTTAAACGCTTCTAAAGTAACTATCTATGCATTCCTAAAGTGTGCCAGATTAATTGTTAGACACAAAAAAGGGGCTAAAAGCCCCTTCTTAAAACAGGTTTGTAAAAAGCGTTACACTTTAAACTGTCTGATAGACTGTTGTAACTCTTCAGCAAGTCGAGCCACTTCATGGCTAGACTCAGACGTTTGCTGTGCTCCAGCTGTCGTCTCTTCAGCGATACCCACAATAGTTTCAAGCTTTTCGCTGATCTCTTGTGATACCGTATTCTGTTCACGGGCAGACTGCTCAATTTGAGAGCTCACGTCATGGGCTTTGTGAACGGCGTCTGAGATGATATCCAACGCCTGTGTAGCCTTTTCAGTTTGTGCCACACACGCCGCAGTTTGCTCTTTACCTTGATTCATCACCGATACCGCTTTTTCAGCACCCGCTTGAAGCACTTCAATCATAGCGTTGATTTCTTGTGTCGATTCTTGAGTTCGGCTGGCAAGGGTTCTTACTTCATCAGCAACAACCGCAAAGCCTCGACCTTGTTCACCGGCACGCGCTGCCTCAATAGCAGCATTCAAGGCGAGCAGGTTGGTTTGATCTGCAACACCACGGATAACGTCTAAGATGCCACCAATGCTTGCGCTGTCTTGATGAAGCTTATTGATAACGTCTGCCGCTTCTTGAACGTCACGAGATAAGATCTCAATGGTGTTCTTATTCTCTAGTGAGATTTGGCGCACGTTCTCAGCCTCAGCATCCGCATGGCGAATTTGACTTAGTGTATCTTCAGCGTTTTGCACAACCAGTTGCGACGTAGAGTGCATTTCTGTGGTTGCTGTTGCTACTTGGCCAATTTGTGATTTCTGATCCTGAATTGAATGCGTCGTTTGCGCCGTCACTGCAGACGTTTGTTCTGAGGCGGCTGCCAGCTGTTCAGCACGAACGTTAATGGCTGTAATGAGCTCCTTCAGGTTTCCAATTAGCGTATTGCAGTTTCGGGCTAAAAGACCAAATTCGTCTTGCGCCGAATCGTCTAGACGGTGAGTAAGGTCACCCGATGAAGCCACCGTCAGAAGTTCATTTACACGATAAAGCGGACGTGTGATTGCGCGAACGGTCACGTAGCCAATAAATGCTGCTACTGCAATCGAGATAATAACAACCACAATAACGAACGTGTTGCCCGTCGCAATGGCGCCGTTAACCTGACTTTCTACATGTGACGCTTTCTTGTCTGCAAGATTGAGCAGGTTTTCTAGAGCGACAACCGCTTGCGCGATATTTGAGTCTGAAGCGTTAAGCGCTTTTTCAGCATCATTTCTGCGCTCTAGACGATCAACATGAAGCTGAACCACGCCATCGTTAGCTTTAATCGCATTGATTGCGTTGTTAACCAAGTCGTTAATATCATCAAGAGTACCAGAATCATCGCGGCCGCCCGCAGTTTGCATCATGTCGCTTAATTGCGTGACCACTTTCTCGACAACCAAATCAACTTCGTTGCCTAGCGTCTGCGAACGAACCAGTGTCTCTGTTTTAATGTACTCGTATGAAACCGTTAGCAAAGAAAGCAGCGACGTCTCAAGTTGGCCGCCGATTTCTGCCGCACGTCGTAGGTTAGGGTCGCGCTGAACTGCGTCTAAGTCTGAGAAGTCTAGGAGGTAGGTAGATGCATCGTCTGCGTTGTCTTCGGCGTCACCCAGTCTGTCTTGAATTGTGTTGCGTATATCAAGGTACATTTGGTGATTTTTGTACATCGCTTCAACATTAGTGATATATGCTTCATATGATTCACGTACAGTATTCAGCGTGCTCTTTAGTTCAGGCTCATTATTAACGGCCTGCGCCAGTTTCTTATATTCACTCTCAAAGGTATCTTTGGCAGAGTTAAAAGACGCTCGTTTGTCTTTTAAGCCGTTTAGATCTTCTTCGATGTAGCTCTCGAAGGTAAGTCGGCCCATATTGAGAAAGCTGGCTTTAAGTGCATTACTGCCTGCTACTGTGGGTAATGCAACGTCATTTACTTCTTCCGTTGCTGAGCCTATTGAGTTGAGGTTATAAAGTGAAACAACACTAATGACGATCAGAAGAGCGCTAATCGCTACAAATCCCCCGATTACGCGTGTGGCTACCGTTATTTTCATCGGAACTCCTGGATGAGTGTTTTTTATTTTTATCCCTAACGATATTACCCGTCTCAGCAAACAAAATATAGCGATTAAAGAAGCTAGTTTGCTCAATTACTGAGTAGATAATAAGACATTATCGTTACTATCGTAAGTAAGTGTATCGGCTACAATAACTTAATGTTTATTTTATTTAGCACTTAAGTGTAGAAAGTTTAACTGGTAATACCAGTTGATGCGTAAAATTATACGCGTAAACAAGTGCGAATTGGAAAATTGCGGAGCCAGTAAACTCTGGTTTTAGGCAGAAACGTTCACAAGCGAAGCGGAGTTCAGGTTTAGCAAAGTCATGCTTTGCCCCCAAACATAGCCTGTATCTAAGCCGATAAATTGATGACTGTTCGTTTGGCCCGACAGAGCTGCCCAATGCCCAAATACCACTCGTTTATCGTCACCGAGCTTTTTATTCTCTACTTCAAACCATGGTTTTAACGTGCTACTGGTGCTGTGGGATACTGCGCTGGGATGAGATTTGTTATCAAAATCGAGTGTGCCATCGGTATGAACAAAACGCATGCGCGTACACGCATTCACAATAAAACGTAGTCGCTCATCACCCTTAAGTCTATCTGACCAGTTGTTGGGTTTATTACCATACATTTCTGAAAGAAAAGCAGCGTAATTGGCGGATTTTAGGATGTTGCTAACTTCGTCACTAAGTGAAACGCACTCATCGATAGACCATTTAGGATAGAGCCCAGCATGCACCATTACTGATTGCTCATCTAACTTCATTGCCAACGGGAACTGACGCAACCAGTCAATAAGTTCGGTCAAGTCTGGAGCATTAAGTAGAGGCTCTAATTTGTCGGATTTTTTTGCTTTGCGGATGCCGTTTACAACGGCAAGTAAGTGAAGGTCGTGGTTTCCTAAAACACTGCTAAACTGGCTGCCGAGAGACTTTAAAAAGCGCAATGTGCTCAAAGAATCTTCTCCTCGAGCAACTAAATCACCTACTGCGAGTAGCGTATCGTTTTCTTCGTCGAATTTTACTTTATCTAACGCGCGACGAAGACCATCGTAACAGCCTTGTATATCACCAATGACGTACGTGTTACCTTGCGACATAGAAACCTTAATGAAGAATACTTGGAATGGCTAATCGGAAAACGTCGATAGGAACGCGAAAACGCTCGCCGCTCTCTAATTCCATTACGTAGTAGCCTTCCATATTCCCAACCGGTGTGTCAATGACAGCGCCACTGGTATAGTCAAAATGCTCGCCCGCTTTCATGATAGGTTGCTTGCCTACAACCCCATCACCTTCAACTTCTGATGTTTTGCCATTTGCATCGGTAATTTTCCAGTAGCGACTGAGTAATTGCACCGTATGGACGCTATTGTTCTCAATCGTAATGTGGTACGCGAAGGCAAATTGCTTTGAATCTGACGGAAGGTGGTCGGGAAGGTGACGGGTTTTCACCCGCACCTTAATATCAAGTACATCCATAGAGAACTTACTGCTCTTGTTGGTGCTCTTTTGCCGACACAGCGTTTGCTATTGTGGCAAAATCGTTAAGTGATAATACTTCTGCGCGAGAGGTAGGATCGATACCTAGCTCACGGATCTCCTCTTCACTTAAACTGTCTTTCAGCGAGTTGCGAATGGTTTTTCGGCGCTGGTTGAACGCTTGTGCACAGACGCGCTCAAGCGTATTTACAGACTCAACGTCTACTGGCGGAGCCTGATGCGGCACTAGCTTCACTACTGCAGAATCAACCTTCGGGGGTGGCTTAAAGGCACCCGGCGGAACATTGAGTACCGGAATGACATGGCAGTAATACTGCGCCATAACGGAAAGCCTGCCGTAATTCTTAGAACCTGGTCCTGCTGCTAAGCGGTTTACCACTTCTTTTTGAAGCATAAAGTGCATATCTTCTATGCAGTGAGCATGATCAAAAAGGTGAAACATTAGTGGTGTCGAAATGTTGTAGGGCAAATTACCAAATACGCGAAGCTTTTTGTCTTTGACTGGCATTTCTTTAGAAAGGGCGCCAAAGTCCATGGTCATCGCATCTTGTTCAATAACCGTTAGCTTATTGCCGTTAAATGGATGGTGTCTCAATCGCTTAGCAAGATCTCTGTCTAGCTCAATGACTGTGAGTGCATCTACTTCTTCACAAACAGGATCTGTTAATGCGCCTAAACCGGGTCCAATTTCTACCAGGTTTTGTTCATTTTTTGGCGCGATGGCCGCAACAATCTTACCTATCACGTAATCATCGTGAAGGAAGTTTTGTCCGAATCGCTTTCTGGCCGTATGGCCTAAGTGTGTTTTACTCATTGTTGATGATGTGCAAGCTCGATGGCTTTTTCCAATGCTTTCCTGAAACTACCGGCGTCGGCTTCACCTGTTCCTGCTAAGTCTAATGCAGTACCGTGATCTACCGATGTGCGAACGAAAGGTAACCCTAGCGTGATATTCACTGACGCCCCAAAACCCTTATATTTTAGCACGGGTAAGCCTTGGTCGTGATACATAGCCAGCACTACGTCAGCATTTTCCAGATATTTCGGTTGAAATATGGTGTCTGCAGGTAGAGGGCCTGTGATCTTCAAGCCTTCTTCTCTTAGTTCGTTAAGCGCCGGAATGATGGTATGAATTTCTTCAGTGCCAATATGACCATCTTCACCTGCGTGAGGGTTCAAGCCACACACATAAATGTGAGGTTCTTTAACGCCAAACTTCAATTTAAGGTCGGTGTTGATGATATGAATGACCTTATGCAGACGCTCTCGGGTGATAGCTTTCGCTACATACTCAAGGGGAATATGCGTAGTGGCAAGCGCTACATTAAGGCCTTCAGTTGCCAGAAGCATAACCACATCAATGGTATTGGACTGATACGCAAAAAACTCAGTATGACCGCTGAATGATACCCCTGCTTTGTTGATAATGCCTTTGTGTACGGGGCCGGTGACGACGGCGTCGAAGTCGCCATCCATATTTGCCTGACACGCCTGGCGCAGAGTTTCTACTACGTATAACCCGTTTTCGCTATCAAGCTCACCTGGCGTAACGTCAACGGATTTATCTATTTGCTTTATAAACAACGAACCCGCATCTTGAATTTGCGGGTTAGTGGCATCGTAATCGATTAGCGTTAATGGCAGCCCCAAGGCGCTTGCTCGTGCTTTGAGCATTTCGCCATCGGCAAACACGACAAGCTGAGCTTGCCATGTTTCCTGGGCCAGTTTTATGATCAAATCTGGCCCGATACCTGCCGGTTCTCCCGGCGTTATTGCTATTTTAATTGGTGTACTCATGAATAACTTATTGTTACGAGTCGACAACTTCTACGTAAGCGGCATCACGCATCTCACGTAACCAGTTCTCGGTTTCCTCTGAAAATTTACGGTTGAAGATAAGCTGGTAAGCTTTATCTTCTTTGCGCTTATCGGTAGCGTCATCAATACGACGTTCAATAAGCTGAATTAAATGCCAGCCGTGAACAGTACGCACAGGATCACTAAATTCTCCCGGCTGAAGCTGTGCAAGTGCGTCTTTAAACTCAGGCACGTAGTTATTTGGACCCGACCAGCCTAGCTCGCCACCGCGAAGGGCTGAACCAGGATCTTCTGAATACTCTTTAGCTAGCTCTGCGAAATCAGCTTCACCATTTTTCACCTCTTCTTTGAAGCGGTTTAGCATGGCCTTAGCTTTGTCTTCACTAAGAATGATTGACGGCTTAACAAGAATGTGGCGAGAGTTTACTTCTTCCACCGTGACTTTCTCAATACCGCGCGTATCTAATACTTTTAGGATATGAAAGCCTGCACCGCTTCGAATAGGTCCAACAAGAGCATCTTTGTCTTTGTTTTGAATAGCTTCAGCAAAAAGCGTCGGCATGGCGTTAATGTTAAGCCAGCCCATGTCACCGCCTTCGAGCGCTTCGTTACCTGATGATGACGCAATGGCGATTTTAGCAAAATCAGAGCCTGACTCTAATAGTGAAATGACTTTGTCTGCACGTTCACGCGCCGATTGAATATCTTCATCTGTAGGCTCTGGCGGGAAACCAATAAGAATGTGACCTAAGCGGTATTCAGCTTGCTCAGCACCTTGCTGTTCCATCAGGTCAATCAAGGTGTCGATTTCTTGAGGTGTAATATAGACACGGCGACGTACGTTGGCGCGGCGAACTTCACCCATGATAACTTCTTCGCGAATGTCTTCGCGGTAATCATCGTATGCAATACCTTCTGCTGCCAACTGAGTACGTAGCTCTTCAATTGTTGCATTTTGATTTGCTGCAATATTACTAATGGTTTGCTCTAGCTGTGGGTCGCTGATACGAATACCCATACGCTCTGCCATTTGTAGTTGAAGACTTTTTGAGATTAAGCGCTCAATAGCCTGTGTACGAAGCGCACGATCTGACGGTAGTTGTTGATTATTCGCTTTTGCGTTGCGTTTAACGTCTTGTATTAGCGCATCGATTTCACTTTCAAGTATTACGCCTTGGTCAACAATTACAGCCACGCGGTCAAGCATGACCTCTTGCGCAATACTGTTAAACGAGAGTAGGGCACCTAACATCAATGCACGGATAATGAACTTCATACACACTCTTTTATTATTGGTTGATTGCATTTAAGCGCTTTAAGCGCTCAACTGCGGGTTAATTTAAACTATAAGGCTGACGATAGCCAAACATACCGTCTTGAAGCATGCTTCTTTGGGTACCAGATGACCCGATGCCTTTGAAAATAAATTGTAGCGATATTCCAGAATCAAAATCGTCTGTTGTCTGTTCGCCGCTAGCATTGTAACGGTTGTTCAGACTGCGCTGCGCAACTAATCGCACCGCCCAACAGCATGATTCATACTGGATACCTGCATAGGTTTCTACACTTCTATTGCGTTCAAGATCTCGGTAAGTACGGCCAACCCACTGCCAATTTTCAGAAATAGGCCAGCTTGCCGAAATACCAATTTGATCTATGGTTTCACCACTGAGATCGCGAACATAGCGATGACTTAATTGAATAAAGCGCGAATCATCTTTGCGGTATTCAATACCCACACTGCTTAAGTCAACTTTGTCTGTGTCAGTGGTCACTTGCACATCAGAATGGAAGAACCAGTTTTTATTAAAGCGCCAATCCACTTCAGCGGCGAGCGCTGAACGATCTTGATTCTTGGTTGCCGCAATGACTTTGTTATCTTCAAGGTAGAATATCTGACCCACACTAAGAACAAATTGTTCCCGATTGTTTTTATCCAACATGCGTGTGGTCGCGCCAAGGGTGATTTGGTTGTTATCGCTTATTCTATCAAGGCCAGTAAATTCCTGACCTCTAAACAATCCTTCAACGTCGGTTAACAGCGGCGTTGAGTCATAGAATCCAATCGCAGTTTGGTCTTCATACGATGTATAAAGATATTGAATCTTTGGCTCTAAAGTCATCGACATATCGTCGCTGAACCACGATGTATCTCTTTCAAAGTATAATGCGCCATAAAGGCGAGCTTGTCCTAATGTGCGTTCAACATCTTCTTTTAAGTCAGTTCCTTCAACATTGTCTTGTTGATAAACCGTTTGAAAAAGCGTGGTTTCTGCGACAAGTTCACCCCATGCTGCGCGAAGCGGCACCGCTAAAGTAGGTGCAACGTGAAAACGAGTAGCCGTTGGAGCGGTATCGAGAGTATTGTCAAAGTGTGCGACTTCTGAGTCTAGGTTGAACTCTAAATATTCACCTAACGCTTTGTTGTAGTTGATTTTGATTTCAGGTACGGCGCGATAGCTATCTGCAGTATTACCCAGTACTTCAAAATCTTTTATCTGCATATTTACGGATAGATTTTGCGAGTAGTAACTTAATCCAACGCTACGATATAGGTGGGTATCAGCGCGACTATAATAATCTGAACCAAGGTCAACTAAATAGTTGTCGTCACTTAATCCGTTGAAATCAACGTTTAGTAGCCAGTTGTCAGCTATAAGCCCTTGATGCTCCAAGCGATAAAAATATCGGTCAGGGTTCCCACTAATATCTGAGTCGCTCGGCAAGTACTCCACGTACGCTTTGCCTTGGCTACGCTCCGTTAGATAGCGGAACTCAGTATTCAGTTGAAGACCGCGAAGGGTCATCAATCGCGGTGAGATGGTCATGTCATAGTTGGGGGCAATATTCCAGTAAAAGGGCTGCGTATAGTCGACGCCCGTTCTGCTCGAACTGGTTAACTCTGGAAACAATAAGCCCGTTTGGCGCTCGTTGCTAACAGGGAACGCAAAATACGGCAAATAAAACACTGGAACATCGGCAATGTAGAAGCGTGTGTGTTTGGCTTGGCCCCATACGGTCCCTTTTTCCAAACTAATTTCACTGGCGCGTATTAGCCAGTCTTCATCGCCTTCAGGACACGTAGTGAAGCTAACTTCTTTGAGCACAATTCCCGTGTCTGTATCCAATACAATATCTTTTGCGGCTCCCTGACCCACAAAACCCGTCAGCTGATAGCGGGTATTTTGCATTTCTAAGCGCTCTTCTTCAGAGCGAAGGGTCACAGCATCACTTTCTACTTTTAACTGCGAGTCTTGATACGTTACGTCGCCTTTCGCAATAAGGTCTCTGCCACTTCCGTTAATTTGTGCTTGAGATGCACTAATTACCGCAGTATCTGACGTGATATCAACATTACCAGAAAACAGCGCTACGGTATCTTGGATAATTTCAGTACGGTTAGCTTCAACTTTAACGTGGCCTTTGGGCATTAATGCCTGGCTACTGAAAGTAACAGGTTCGACTGAGCAGAATGCAAGAGGGGCTGCATCTGACGTTGGTTTAGAATTTGAAGCTGTCGTTTCCTGTGCAAACGCGACTGTAGGCAAAAGAGTCGCGGAAACAAGCATGGCGCAGGTGTTTTTCATGCGTTAATGGGCGGCCTGTTTTGTTGTATGTTGCTTTTAAACCCAAGTAAGACGACGTCCGTCTCGGTTAGTTCGACATAACGTTTAAAAAAACAGTGATAATGCACATTACTTCTTGGCAAAGAGTTAATGTAGCTTTCACTCGCTATTACTATTCATATAAGCGCTCAATTCTAAGCACTTCTGTCGTAATTACCAACCATTCAGACAAAAAAATGCACTTTTATATGCACAACACATCAAAGACGGAGGCAATTAGTGGCAGTAAGCTTGATTTCAAGCTGCACAAGCCCTAGTTAATTAACTTATGTATTTGATATGATGATTGGTATAACGCGCTCTGCACGGCGTGATTTCACTACAGTAACATCAACTTTCTAAACAGTGCACCAACGGAGTATGACGCGATGTCAATTTGGGGAAAAATCCTCGGCGCCTTGTTCGGCTTTATGTTTCTTAAAATACCTGGGGCGATCTTAGGGCTGTTAGTCGGGCACTTTTTTGATAAAGCCTATCGCCAAGACTTCAATCAGCTAGGCGGCTTTGGGCGCTTTTTTACCGATCAGGACAATCTGAAGCAGCAAGCTATTTTCTTTCATAGTTTGTTTAGTGCGTTAGGCCATCTTGCTAAGTCTGACGGCAAAGTAACGGACAGAGAAATTCAAATCGCCACAGCATTAATGGACGAGATGCGTTTAACTGGGGATGCCCGTCGTGAAGCTCAGGATGCATTTAGAGAAGGCAAAGCGCGAGACTTTCCTTTAGTCGATACGTTGAAAGGTTTTTACGACGCCAGCCACGGTAGACGGGATATTCTTCAAGTATTCTTAGAGATTCTTATTCAAGCCGCTTTCGCCGACGGTCAGCTTTCACAGGAAGAATACAACGTACTTGAAAAAGTAGCGAAGCCACTAGGCTTTAGGCGTCGTGATTTAGATTATCTAATTTCAATGTATGAAGCTGAAATACGCTTTAGGCAGCGGTCTAACTCTGGCTCAGGACAACGCACTCATTCAGGTCAACGTCAGCACAGCCAATCAGCCTATTCAGAACAGCAAAGTTTAGATGATGCCTATCACATATTAGGTGTGGCGGCATCCGACGATGAAAAGACAATAAAGCGTGCCTACAGGAAGCGCATGTCTGAGCATCACCCAGATAAGCTGGTGTCTAAAGGGCTACCTGAACAGGCAATGGAAATTGCGAAAAAGAAAGCGCAAGATATTCAATCAGCCTACGAGCTGATTAAGCAAAAGCGTGGCTTTTAGATGGCAAAAACTCAACGTGAGTTAACTTATGTGCCTGCAGCGAGTCAGGCGCATATCGATGGTTTTATCGAGATGCTTTGGCTTGAGAAAGGACTGTCCGATCATACTCAGCAGAGCTATCGCACCGACCTTACTAAGCTTGCTATCTTCAGCAACAATCAAGGCGTAAAAGATATCGCTGTGCTGACCACTGAGCAGCTTCAGGACTATTTAGCCTATCGTCACGACAAGGGGCTGTCCACACGCAGCACCCAACGTGCGCTTAGCGCTATCCGGGCGTTTTTCGTATTCCTAATTAGTAAGCAGGTTCGCGTTGATAGCCCAGTTTCCGCGCTGTCTAATCCGAAAACACCCAAAGCTTTGCCTTCTTCACTCAGTGAGCAACAAGTTGAAGATTTGCTAAATGCCCCCCTTACCGACGACCCTATTGAATGTCGGGACAAGAGCATGCTTGAAGTGCTTTACGCAACCGGCCTTCGTGTAAGTGAACTTATTGGGTTAACAATGGATCAAATAAGCCTTCAGCAAGGCGTAGTTAGGGTTGTGGGTAAAGGGAATAAAGAGCGCTTAGTGCCCCTTGGTGAAGATGCAATAGAATGGCTGCTGACCTATATTAAAACAGCAAGACCGATACTCGCCAGTAAAGCTTCTGATGTGGTATTTCTGAGCAAGCGTGGACAGAAAATGACGCGCCAAACATTTTGGCATCGCATTAAATACTATGCGGTGAAAGCGGGAATTGAGCAGCACCTTTCTCCCCACACGTTGCGTCATGCCTTTGCGACACACCTTTTGAATCACGGTGCTGATTTACGTGTGGTACAAATGCTATTGGGGCACAGCGATTTGTCAACGACTCAAATATACACCCATGTTGCGACAGAGCGACTTCAAACTTTAATCCACAGTCATCACCCACGTGGCTAAATTGGCTAAATATACAAATAAAGAATGCTATAAATTGGGGGCTGTATACGACGAGGCTCAGTGACGACGTATATAAAATAAAAAGGTCTATGGTAGGATACGAGCCATGCAAAGCGTTTAGAAAATACATTTTCCGTTAGTGCTTTAACGCGGCTGAGTTTAAATGTTGACGTTAAATGTACTGAGGTTAAAAGAAAATTAGCGTTTAACGTGCAATTTTTTGCTAAGTTTAACGGTCTGAACGTTATGAATGTAAAAGTTTTTAGCAATTGCTTTAAATGGAAAGATACCGATTCAAGCAGTTGCATGTTAAGCCAGTAAGTACAAGCGAACTTAAATGGCAAAATGGAGAGTATTTAGTGAAAGCAGTAAAGAAAGTATTGTTAGCCAGTGTAGTTGCGGCAGGTTCTCTATTAGGGCTTAGTGCGCAAGCGGCTGATGAAGCGGCTATCCGTGATAAATTAACCTCAATGCTAGGGTTAGATGTAGAAACTATTGCTGACTCTCCAGTATCAGGGCTGGTTCAGGTATCAACAAACCGCGGTTTATTTTACGTAAGTGAAAACGGGCAGTATCTGCTTCAGGCTCGTGTTTTTAACATTGATGAAGAGATGCGTAACGAAACAGAGCTGGCACTTTCTGGGCTGCGCAAAGAAGGCGTAAAAGAGATGGAATCATCGTCTATTACGTTTAAGGCCAAAAACGAAAAGCATGAAATAAGCGTATTTACTGATATTACGTGTGGTTACTGCCGTAAATTTCACAAAGAGATTGATGAACTAAACGATGCGGGCATCACCGTACACTACCTTGCGTTTCCACGTTCTGGGTTAAACAGTGAAAACTACAACGATATGGTGTCGGTGTGGTGTGCGAAAGACCCGCAAAAAGCGTTAACTAAAGCTAAAGCGGGTAACGACGTAGCTAGCGCAAGCTGTAAAAATAAAGTGGCAGAGCAGTACATGTTAGGTCAAAAATTAGGCGTGAATGGCACGCCAAATATCGTACTGCCAGACGGTTCATTGATTCCTGGTTATCAGCCAGCTGCGTTGCTTGCTAAAGCATTGGAGGAAGCTGAATAGCCATTCAGTCCTTAACCTTATATATGATAAAAACGCACGCTTTGTGCGTTTTTTTGTTTTCTGCGGTATGATTCGTCCTCATATTTTCTAGCGTTTTTTCGTACAGTTTTGCTTTGCAGTTCACTCGGGCGTTTACTTGGAATCTGCACTAATTATCAAGTGTCCCGACTCCAGTCTTTTTATTTAAAGCCTATTTGAACTGGCATCGACAACTGCATTTACAGTATTGGTTAGTGGTATTTCATGATTTTGCCTATTGTTCGCCGTGAGGTTACCGGCGCCTCGCTTAGTTCCGACTTACATCCTGTTATCGATAGAATTTATCGCGGTCGTAATATTGCGAATTTAGATGACTTGGAGAATGGTCTAAAAGGGCTAACACACTTCAATGTTTTGAAGGGCATGCCGCAGGCCGCGCAAATTCTCGCCAATGCTGTTGTGCAAAATAAACGTATTATTATTGTGGGCGATTTTGATGCCGACGGAGCAACCAGTACATCGGTATGTATATTGGCGCTTCGAGCCATGGGCTATCACAACGTTGATTTTCTTGTACCTAACCGCTTTGACTTTGGTTACGGACTTAGCGTGCCTATTGTGGATGAAGCTGCCAAACAGGGCGCAGAGGTTATTGTCACAGTGGACAATGGCATTTCCTGTATTGACGGTGTGACCCATGCAAAGTCGTTGGGAATGCAGGTTGTTGTTACCGATCACCATTTGCCAGGCGATGTTCTACCTCCTGCTGATGCGATAGTAAATCCTAACCAACCTGGCTGTGAATTCCCGTCTAAAAATTTGGCTGGCGTTGGCGTTGCCTTTTACATCATGCTAGCACTTAAAGCCGAGTTACAGCAGCAAGGGCATTTTGAAAGAGCGGGGTTAGCGCCACCAAACCTAGCGTCGCTACTTGATATTGTTGCGGTTGGCACCGTGGCCGATGTAGTAGTGCTGGATAAAAACAACCGAATTTTAGTTCATCAAGGCCTTCAGCGGATTCGGGCGGGTAAGTGTCGACCTGGCATTAAAGCATTGGTCGAAGTAGCGAATCGCGATTGCGCTCACTTAACCTCAACTGACTTAGGCTTTGTGGTTGGGCCAAGGCTTAATGCCGCGGGTCGATTAGACGACATGTCGCAAGGCATTGCGTGCTTATTAGAAGATGAAACCATTCAAGCGCGAATGATCGCTGCGGAACTCGATGCGCTTAATAAAGAACGCCGTGAAATTGAGACCGGCATGAAAGCACAAGCGGAAACCGTACTAGAGCAAATGGCGCTGGATGAAGGCGATATGCCAAGCGCACTGGTGGTTTATCGCGAAGACTTTCACCAAGGGGTTATTGGTATTGTGGCAGGGCGTTTGAAAGAGAAATATCTTAAGCCTGTTATCGCTTTTGCCCATCAAGACGACGAGATTATTAAAGGTTCGGCACGCTCAATTCCTGGCGTGCACATTCGCGATGTACTTGATGAAGTTAATACGCGCTACCCTGGCGTTATCGAAAAATTTGGCGGGCATGCCATGGCTGCTGGATTAAGCTTGCCCGTAGCTAAGCTTCAAGACTTCGAGCAGGCTTTTGTTGATATTGCGCGAGCGCACATGGCAAAGCTTGATGGAAATCATGCTTTACTTTCCGACGGTGACTTGTCATCGAAAGAGCTGTGTTTACCCTTTGCGCATTTACTGCGTCAAGCAGGTCCGTTTGGACAGGGCTTTGAATCACCGCTATTCGATGGTGAATTTGCACTACTTGACCAGCGCTTAGTTGGCCAAAAGCACTTAAAAATGGTGTTGAAAAGTGACGGTGCTAACGAGGTCGATGCTATTGCGTTCAACGTTGATTTAAAATCATGGCCGAATGCCATGGTCAAACGCGTGCATATTGCCTATCGACTTGATATCAACGTATTTCGCGGTCAGGAAACCGTGCAACTTATTGTCGAGCAAATAGAAGCGCGTTAGCAGAAGTAAGCTCACACGCAGAAAAAAGCCAATAACCCTAACAGACGATAAGCGCAAAGTAGGAAAGAAGAGGCAAAGGTGAAAAGCGAAAGACAAAAGCTGGTGGAAAAGCATAGTCAGCTGAATCAAACCGACAATGCTAAAGTGATTTCCCACGTTCAGCGGGAAGAGAAAGACAGCGACTGGGTACGCCACACCATTATGCTAGAAGGTATTGATGTCCCTTTTATCTATCGGCGTAAACAGCAATACCAAAGCTTAAAAGGCGCGCGAGTGAACGTAACCTACTATCGCCACGTTGAAGAGGTGGCTGGCATTGAGTTTGAAACCATGAAAGTGGTACGAATTAAGCGCAGCTGATATTAACGTTGCCAAAGGCACCAATTCGACAACAATTAACACACAGTGAGCAACAATGAATAATGAATGGTTAAATGCCTATGTACTGCATAGACGCCCTTACAGGGAGACCAGCTATATTGTTGACTTTTTTACCTTAGAAGAAGGGCGTGTTAGTGCGGTAGCGAAAGGGGTGAAGAATAGTAAATCTGACAAGAAAAGCCTGCTTCAACCTTTTCAGCATCTTCGTTTACAGTTAAGCGGAAAGTCAGAGTTAAAAAACTTACGTCACGTTGAAAGCGTTTCGCCTTCCATCAACCTTGTGGGCACGGCGTTATTTTGCGCCATGTACGTTAACGAGCTAACTAATCGCGTTATGCCGGCAGGGCTTGCCAGCGATGGCGTTCACAACGCTTATGAAAATGCGCTGCTGTCCCTTCGTGATAATAGCGATATAGAAGTGACCTTGCGACAGTTCGAATTTGCACTGCTTGACGAAATGGGGCTACTGCCCGACTTTACTACTGACGTAGAATACGAAATGCCCATAGAAGAAACAGGCAGCTATAACTTTCAGATAGATGCGGGCTTTGTGCCTATTCCCGAAGATATGGCTGGTGCAAGGGGTATGCGAGGCTTTCCTGGACAAGCGCTGCTTAGTTTGTCACAGGGGGAATTTACGCCGCTTAGTAAAAAAGTGGCTAAGGTGCTTTGCCGGGACTTGCTGAAACCGCTAATTGGTGACAAGCCACTTAAAAGCCGCGAGCTTTTTATGCCCAAGCCGCGGTAATAGCATTAAATTATTTTCTCTTAACTCAAACGCTTAATAAGCACGTTCTACAAAAAAATTTGCTACAATTGCGACTTTCCTTAAAAGGGTATTTTTACCCTTAAAGCAACGTATTAAACAGGAAGAGCAGCCCTCTTCTATCGCTCTTACAGGCTAGGTGGTGAAATGAGCACGATTTTATTAGGCGTTAACATCGACCATATTGCAACGCTGCGCAATGCGCGCGGTACGCATTACCCAGATCCAGTGCACGCAGCGGATATTGCCGAGCGTGCAGGTGCAGATGGCATTACTGTTCATTTACGTGAAGACCGCCGTCACATTAAAGACCGCGATGTACGCATTTTAGCGCAGACCATTAATACCCGACTTAATTTGGAAATGGCGGTAACCGATGAAATGCTGGCCATTGCCGAAGAAGTGAAGCCTGTTTTTTGTTGCTTAGTACCAGAAAAGCGCGAAGAGCTGACTACCGAAGGTGGTCTTGATGTGGCAGGGAATTTTGACAACATCAAAGCGGCGTGCGAGCGACTCGCTAATGCGAACATTTTGGTGTCGCTATTTATTGATGCAGACAAAGCGCAAATTGACGCGGCCGCAGCATGTAACGCCCCTTATATTGAAATTCACACCGGTCAATATGCAGAAGCCACCAGCGAAGAAGAACAGCATAAAGAGCTAGCGCGTTTAGTTGAAGGCATTGAATACGCCGATAGCTTAGGACTTAAAGTGAATGCAGGTCACGGCTTGCACTATCACAATGTTAAGCCTATTGCGGCTATCCCTCAGTTAATCGAACTTAATATTGGCCACGCTATCATTGCTCGCGCCGCGTTTGATGGCCTTCATACGGCTGTAGCTGATATGCGTAAACTTATGCTAGAAGCACGAGCGGGCATTTAACCTTAGATTCAAAAGGGTGTAGATAACGTGGCGATTGCAGGGCTAGGTACTGACATTGTAGAGATAGCGCGACTTGGTAAAGGCGATGGTGCTAATGAACGCTTAGCCAAGCGAGTACTTACGCCTGCCGAGTGGCAGCAGTTCAGCGAACACGGTACGCCAGTCCGCTTCTTAGCCAAACGTTTTGCCGCCAAGGAAGCGGCAGTGAAGGCCCTTGGGACAGGGATTGGAAACGGGATCAGCTGGCAGCATATAGAAGTGCGCAATAACGATTTAGGTGCGCCAGAGCTTCATTTTTCTGGCGAGTTTGCTGCAATGTGCAAAAACCGAGGTATTACGCGAAGCGTGGTCAGTATTTCAGATGAGCAGCATTATGCTGTCGCCACCGTTATACTAGAGTCTGAATAGAGCAACTGTCCCTAACCCACGTGGGCGACTTCTATTTGGTGAGCGCGCGCAAAAACCTCTACTAACATCAAACCACGTAAAGCAAGTAACCGGAGTCACACTTGGCAAACCTTTTTAAACAATCTCGTAGCAAGCAAAAAGGCAAAACGTCGCTTACTGAGCGTGGCGCTTCCAAAAAAGGGAATGCCAGAGCCAACGCGCAGGTCGCAGGACTTCGATTTGGGAAAAGCAAAAAAGCAGCGGATACCAGTGAAAGTCAAAAGCCTAACACGGTCACCATTGAAGATTTGGACTGGATGGGCAATGGCGTAGTGCGCGGCAATCCGATGGTATTTGTGGAAGGTGCCCTTGTAGGAGAAACCTGCGACATAGAGATGGTATCTAGCAAAAAGAAAGTCATTAACGCTAAGGCGACAAACATTCACTCGCCAAGTGATGCAAGACAAGCGCCTTTTTGCCCTGTGTTTGATGCATGTGGTGGGTGTCAGCTACAGCACATAAAGCCTGACGCTGCCCTTGAGCAACGTGACCGTGCTCTTAAAGTGATGATGGAACGCCAGCTTTCAATGAAGCCACACGTTTGGCAAGCACCTTTAGCAGGGCCGCGCCCTCAATATCGCAGGAAAGCAAGACTGGCTATAGATGCCCGCAACCCCAATCAAATTAAGTTGGGCTTTCGTGAAGCAAATAGCAGTAACGTTATCAATGTAGAAACCTGCCCAATACTGGTCGACCCGCTATCTAAACTTATTGGCCCTTTACGAGATGCGCTTACAGGGTTCGAGTCAGCGCGTCATATTGGACATATCAGCCTTATTGCGGGCGACAACACCTCGCATCTTGTTATTAAACACACCAAAGCCCTTGAAGCTGAGCTTATTGATGCAGTGAGCGAATTGGTGAACACGAGTTCATCAGTTGGTGTCTACGGTATTGAATTAAAGCTTGAAAATAAGCAGGGGCAAATTCGCAGTGTGGGCCGTGGTACTGATATGGTGATGAACACGGTAAATGGCTGCTCAATTTCACCTAGTGCTAACGACTTTATTCAAATTAATAGAGTGGTTAACGAAAAAATGGTTAATCAGGCAATAGGTTGGCTAAACCCAAAGCCCAGCGAACGTATCGCTGATTGGTTTAGCGGGCTGGGCAATTTTACTTTACCTATTGCTAAGTTAGGTGCAAAGGTTCAGGCGGTAGAAGGTGTGGCAGAGATGGTGCGCCGCGCTAAAGACAATGCACAGCAACAGGGCATTGAAAATGTAGAGTGGCTGCATTTAGATTTGGCTGATAAGACCAACGTCGAGGCTTCATTACAGTTGGGCTTTGATAAGGTACTACTCGACCCCTCAAGAGAAGGGGCGTTGACCGTTTGTCATGCGCTTGTAAAAGCACTACCAAAAACGATAGTGTATGTTTCTTGCAACCCAAGTACGTTTTCTAGAGACGCGAAGGTGTTGATAGACGGAGGTTATGAAATGGAAAAAGCGGGCGTAGCAGAAATGTTCCCCTTCACCCATCACATGGAAATGATGGCCTTGTTTACGCGAAAGCAGCAGTAACGAGTAAAGGATATGGTATCGACAAGAAAGGTCCACCAAGCCGACCGACCACCCTTTGAAGCGTGGTTAGATAGCCTTGAGTTAAGTGTAGAAACAAAAGAAAAACTAAGTGCAGTGTCATCTATTCCCGAGCGACTGTTGGTTGGTCAGGAAATGGTTGAGATTTTGTGTCAGCTCAATATGGATGACGCAACGCTTCAGGCAGCCTTGGTTTTTCCATATTGCGAACAGCACGCCTTAAGTGAAGACGATATTTATGAAGAATTCGGCGGGGAAATACGCGACCTGATCGTTGGCGTGCGCCGAATGGATGCTATCAAGTCGTTACATGCGCGTAAAGTAAAAGGCTCTGGCTTTGCCGAAAAGTCGGACGAACAGCACATAGACAGTATTCGTCGTATGCTGCTGGCGATGGTAGAAGACGTGCGTGCCGTTGTGATCAAAATGGCAGAACGCATTTGTGCATTGCAGCAGGTTAAGAAAGCCGATGAAGAAACCCGCGTTATGGTGGCCCGCGAGTGCGCTAGCATCTATGCGCCATTGGCAAACCGTTTGGGCATTGGTCAGTTAAAGTGGGAGCTTGAAGACCTTGCGTTTCGCTATCTACACCCCATCACCTACAAGCAAATAGCTCATCAGCTTGACGGCAAGCGCCGAGAGCGTGCCGAGTACATAGAAACCATAGTAGGCGACTTGCAAGGCTTGCTTGATAGCGAAGAAATTCGCGCAGAGGTTTACGGCCGTCCTAAGCACATATTCAGCATTTGGAAAAAAATGCAGAAAAAGCGCCTTACGTTTGAGCAGCTTTTTGATATTCGTGCGGTGCGTATTATTGCCGAGCGACTTCAAGACTGTTACGCCGCGCTTGGTACGGTTCACGCCAGCTATAAGCACTTACCTAACGAGTTCGACGACTATATCGCAACCCCCAAACCTAACGGTTACCAGTCTATTCACACGGTTATCGTGGGGCCAGAAGGGAAGTCGGTTGAGATTCAAATTCGCACGCAGAAAATGCATCAGGATGCAGAACTGGGTGTGGCTGCACACTGGAAATATAAAGAGGGTAGCACGGGCAAGCAGTCAGGCTATGACGAGCGCATAAACTGGCTTCGCCGCATACTTGCGTGGCAAGAGGAAGTGGCCGAATCTGGCGATTTGGTTGAAGAGCTTCGCAGTCAGGTGTTTGACGATAGGGTGTACGTGTTTACACCCAAAGGCGATGTTATTGACCTTCCCCAAGGCGCTACGCCGCTTGATTTTGCTTACTATATTCACAGTAATGTGGGACATCGCTGTATTGGCGCAAAAGTGAATGGGCGAATAGTGCCTTTCACTTATTTACTGCAAAGTGGCGACCAGATAGAAGTACTTACCGGAAAAGAGCCAAATCCAAGCCGCGACTGGATGCACCCAGGTCTTGGCTATGTGCATTCATCACGGGCGCGTGCCACTATCCATTCCTTCTTTAAAAAGCAGGACAGAGATAAAAACCTTGCTGCCGGTAAAGAGCTGCTAGAACGCGAACTTCAGCGTGCCCACTTACCTGCCAAAGTACCCAATGAGGCATTTGAGAAGTTTAACTTACAAACCCTCGATGACTTGTACACTGCGGTAGGTGCCGGTGATGTGCGCGTTATGCAGGTGATTAACTTTATTCATCACTTGCAGGAGCCGCCAGCTCCAGAACCCGAAATTAGTCCTAAGGTTAAAACGCGCAAAACTGCGGCCGGATCAGGCAAAAAAGATGCAGTGGTGGTGCAGGGCGTGGGTCACTTAATGAGCCAGCTGGCGAACTGCTGTAAGCCGGTTCCCGGCGAAGCGATTTTAGGCTATATCACACAAGGCCGTGGTGTAAGCGTTCATAAAGAAAGCTGCGACCAGCTGCAACACTTGTTGTCACAGCACCCTGAGCGTCAGATAGAAGTGAATTGGTCACAAGAGCTTAAAGTAGGTTTTGAGACGGGTATTGATATATTTTGTCACGATAGAACTGGCCTGTTGCGCGATATTACCACGGTATTGGCGAATGAAAACGTGCCTCTTCTAGGCGTGAACAGCCTAAGTGATAAAAATAGACAGACGGCGCTTATCACTATTTCGATAGAGGTTCAGGACCTCGATACGGTGTCTAAAGTGTTAACCCGATTGCGACAGCTTAAAGGCGTGACCGATGCAAAACGCAAACAAAGCTAAGCTTAGCGAAATGCAGCGGCTGCTTAAAATTATGGCGCAGCTGCGCGACCCGCAATCTGGATGCCCGTGGGATGTAAAACAAACCATGGAAAGCCTAACTCGCTACACCATAGAAGAAGCCTACGAAGTGGCCGATGCTATTGCCAATGGTGATATGCACGACATTAAAGATGAGTTGGGTGATTTGCTCTTTCAAGTGGTGTTCTACGCACAGATAGCCAGTGAATCGCGTGCATTTTCTTTTGACGATGTGGCGAAAAGCATTAGCGATAAGCTGGTGCGTCGCCACCCTCATGTGTTTGCGAATGCGCTTGCATCTGAAGGCTCTGGCGATACAAATGAAAACGTCACGGTCGAACGTACCCAATTGAACGACAGTGCTTTAAACGCGCAGTGGGATGCTATCAAAGCCCAGGAAAAGCAGCTTAAAAAGCAGCGTTTAAAGCAAGACAACGAAGCAATAGAAAACAGTATTTTAGATAATGTGCCCAAAGGTATGCCAGCACTTATGTACGCGCAAAAGCTGCAGAATGCCTGTGCTAAGGTAGGATTTGATTGGCCTGATGCCGCACCTGTCATAGATAAAGTGCGTGAAGAAGTGGAAGAGATTCAGCAAGAGCTGGATTTCAAACAGCGAGCACAAGGGGCACTGAAGACTGGTGTTGTACCTTTAAACAGTGGCGTGCCCGACAACCAACAAGCAATTGAAGAAGAAATTGGTGATGCACTTTTTGCCATGGTTAACTTGGCAAGACATTGCAAGGTAGATGCTGATACCGCACTTAGAAACGCCAGTAACAAGTTTGCTAACCGTTTTAAAGGCGTAGAGCGCTTAGCGGCTGAACAGGGCGACAAGCTCGACGCGTTGACGCTTGATGAAATGGAAGCGCTGTGGCAGCAGGTTAAACAGTCGTCCGATAGGAAGTAGTTTATCCAGCTACAACTTCACCGTTGAGGCTGAAAATCAGCCAGATAGTAAGGTCTCGGATTTGCTCATCACTTTTGACCGGGCAAATGTTAGTACTACAAATTTAGATCAATGAAGGTGGAAACCTAGTTATTTTGGCGTATGGTTAAAAGGTAGGTTTGATTTACGACAAGGCTACATAGATCCATACTATCTAAAATGACTGTATAAATTTAGCACTTCGGAAAAGTGTTCAGCGGGTGTGTGGTCACAGCACCTACCAAGGAATCGGCTAGCATTGGGCGTTGGTATTTCATGAAAAAAGTACTGTATTTATCACTCGGGTTGTTTTTTACCCTTCTAGGTATTATTGGCGCATTCTTGCCGGTAATGCCAACAACTGTTTTTTTGATAGGTGCGCTTTTTTGTTTTACTCAATCTTCACCGCGCCTTGAAAACTGGTTACTTCAACACCCTAAATATGGCCCCAGTCTTGTTGCGTGGCGAAAACATGGAGCAATTTCGAAAAAAGTGAAATGCATAGCGTGCTGCAGTATGTTGGTGAGCTTTATTCTGGTTTGCCTGTTCGCATCAATGCCTATTCCTGCTTACATAGGCATAGGTCTATTTATGGGAATAGGCGCGTACTTTGTTGTTACACGCCCCAGCATGCCTGCTGTATAATTTCTCTATACAGAATTTAGTTACCTTCGGCAGTAGCGCACAGTTTATTCGAACTGCATTGCTAAGCGTTAGGTGACAGGTTTAAAAACCTTTAACGGTTTCTACCCAGTCGCTCGTGACTGCTTACCCATTCGTCTGCGACGACTGCAGAACCCAGCGACAGATCGCCGCACAATACAGTCGCAGCGACAATTTCCGCAAACTTATTTACGCTGCCCCTTTCTGTGCAGCCAAGTATGCTTAAACATTCGTTTTGTGTAGCTAAACCGGTTCCACCACCGTATGTAGCAACGATTAACGATGGAATAGTCACAGAGAAGTAGTAGTCTCCATTTGGCGTAATTTCAGCGTAGGTAAACCCCGCCGACGACTCCGCCACATTAGCGACATCTTGCCCGCAAGCGATAAACATGGCGGTAATACCGTTAGCGAAGTGGGCGCCGTTATTAACACTACCTGCCATTAGTGCGCCCATATTTGAATACTGGCGCTGTTTAAATAATGCTTCTGGCGGGCAATGCATAATGTCCGTCATTAGTTTTTTTGGCAGGGTTATTTCTGCTACAACGCGCTTTCCGCGGGTATGCAGCGAGTTTAAGTGCGAGTGCTTTTTATCGGTATCAAGGTTTGCAGCCAGCACAAAGTGTTCAATAGGGCCCGAGTAGTTTGCCTGTATCCACTCGCAGCCTGCTTTGGTAGCTTTGCTTACCATGTTTTGCCCAGCTGCATCACCGCAGGTGAAATTGAATCTTAGCCAGCGAAGCTTAGACGCAGCGTACTGCTCGATATCCCTTAGTTTGCCCACGCTGGTGGTGTTATCACTGGCGCGTTTGATGGCTTCAAAGTTTTGCTCAACCCATTTGCCAAATTCGAGGGCTTCTCTTGCGTTAGAAAACGCGAACATAGGCGCCCGCTGCATAGCATCGTCAATGACTGTGGTAGTTATGCCCCCAGCCTCTCTTGTTAAGCGCATGCCTCTACTGTAGCTGGCGGTCAAGGTGCCCTCTGTTGTTGCCATTGGAACGTAGAACTCACCTTTGGCGTGCTCTCCATTCACTAGCATTGGCCCTGCGAAGCCAATAGGTACCTGTGCAACACCGGCGAAGTTTTCTATGTTTCCCGACAATGTTTCAGGCGGGATAGAATAGTGTCCTAAGTGATTTAGCTGGGTGCCGGTTTCGCGCGCAATAAACTCGCGGCGTGTTCGGCTCATCTCTTGGGTATAGTCGTTGTCTGAGGAACGTGGGATTTTAGGCATTGGGCCACTCCTTTTTTCTTTCATAATAGGAGTGCTGATACCGAATGAGAACTGTTTACAATTTATACATGAGGATAAGTGCCACCTATGTATGCGCTTTTTATGTAGAAAGGCGTTAAATTCACCTTTCTACACGCAAAAAGCGGGGGGGTTGCTTATTTCGAACTCATAAGCGACGCGCAATAGCCCCGCATAAAGCAAATGATACTATGCTTTTTTATCCAATTTTGCCTGAAGTATAGCAATCTCTTCTCTACGTTTTTTATCGGCTAGAGGGCGGTTGGCTTTTTCAGGCGCGTTTTGAGCACGGATTAAGAACCCTTGGGCTTCTTCGTATTCACCATCGTCGAAAAGAAACTCAGCATAAAAGAAGTTTTGGTCCATACCTTCTGGGTTAATTTCTAATGCACGCTTAAATAATTGTTTTGCCTTCTTATCGCTTCCAAAGCTAACTGGCCAGCCTGGTACTTTATGATAAAGTGCCGCTAATACAGTGAGTGCCGTCCCCTCTAATACCGTTTCCTCTTTTTCAATGGCACGTTCTAAGTTTTCCTTTGCACTTTCAGCAAAGTCCAGGGCACCTAAACCGCCTTTCGCACTGGCTGTACTTGATTGAGAGATAGCTAGCCAGGTCAGTGCTTCAGCGCTATTTTCTGATTGCTCGACTAACACTTTCGCCTGCGCTATCAGTGCAGAAAATGCTTCTAACTGGGCTTCACCTTCAAGCTCATAGTTCGTCTTTGCCCACGCGTGTTGCAACGGCAGTAAATCAGGGGTGCTTGCATGAACCGTAAATATCGACAACGTAGTAAGAAGGATGAATAGAAAAGGAGAGAAGAAGTTCTTTTTCTGCATGAAAAGTCGCCTTTATAAGGTAGAAGTAGTTAGGAATAAACGAGATAACTCGAAGAAATTGTTAGTAATTTCATGAATTATCGTTGAATCGGCGGCTAATCTAACGGTATTTGCAGCGAAAATCTAATACTTGTTGAAAATGGAAAGGCAATAAGAGCATTGCCTTTCCCTGTATACCTTTAGGGTGACTAACTTTTTCTCGCTATTTTCGCTTCCAATAAAGCGATCTCTCTTTTGCGACCTGAATCTGCAATAGGACGATCTGCGCGCGCTGGGGCGTCGAGCGCTTTCTTGACAAACTTGAGCGCTTGCTCGTAATTTCCATTATCGAACAAGTACTCGGCGTAGAAATAGTTGGGGTCTATCCCGTCAGGGTTTATTTCAAGTGCATGCTTCAGCAATTTCTCAGCTTTTTTGTCGTTACCAAAGCTAATAGGCCAACCCGGAAGCTTATGGTACAGCACGCCTAGACTGGTCATCGCTGAGCCCGAGAGTGCATTTTCATCTAGTCGCATTGCATGTTCGAAACTCTTACGAGCATCCTTTGCGTAGTCCAGAGCACCAAGTCCTCCCTTGGCACCGGCTGTACTGGATTGAATTATGCCTTGCCAAATCAATAACTCAGGGTTATTGGGTTCTGCCTTTACGAAAGATTTAGCGGTATTAATAAGGGCGACGAATGCTTTTTCCTTTTCTGCATCATCAAGTTCGTAGTTAATATGTGCCCATTGATGCTGAAGTGTCTTTAAAGGGCTGGTAGCTGTTTCGCTTAAGGCTGATGTCGGCGCTGTACTTTCTGTGACTTCGTTAGCTTGAGCCATAGCAGTGTGACTTAATGCCAGACCGAGTCCCAGAATTACCGTGGTGCTAAGCGTGGTTAATTTCTTCATGATAATGTCCTTGTGTTAAACCAGCTTGTTACCCAGGCGGGTATCGTTTTGAGCGCTGGTCTGTTTGTCTTGTGATTGCGTTTTTTGAAAGGCATGGCGTTTAATTGTTGGAAGTTTCTTTGCCAACGCATTGTCAACAACACTGGGAACTAGTGCGTTAAGCTTGGCAAACAAGCGTTCAGCACGTCCGAGCGCGACCCTTGGCAAATTGTTTTCTAACTGTTTAATGAATGCTTGCGCTACTGCATCAGGCTCGTCTGTCTGGTTGCCTAATGCGTCGTTTAGCGCAATAGCGCGTTGGTCGTTTATGTCGGTGCGCGTTGCACGTGGCGCTAGATAATGAAATTTGATTTTGCTATCGCTGAATTCTCTGTGCATAGCTTCCGTCCAGCCTTTCAACGCGAATTTAGTTGCGCAGTAGGTTCCGTGCGCAGCAAAACCGATACCTCCAAAAGCAGAGCCTACATTCACAATGTGCGCAGACGGTCTACGTTCTAGTAACGGCAGCAGGCGTTGTGTTAGTAGCATGGGTGCCAGCATATTTGTCGACACAATCGACTCGATAGGGGTGCCCTCAAACTCGCCAACATAGGTAATGCCGGCATTGTTAACCAGGATACTTAAAGGAAGTCGTTGGCAGGCACTTACTACTCTATCTCTGCCTTCATCTGACGTAATGTCAGCCACAATGGCAGTATGATGAAGGGTTAAATTTTGTTGCAGCTGTTCGAGCTTCGCCTTACTTCTGCCAGTTAGGATAATGTGTGCGCCTTTTTCATCAAGCGCTTTGGCTATTGCTTTACCAATACCGCCAGTAGCACCTGTAAGAAGTACCACTTGATTACGCCACTCAATATTCATTGTATTTACCTTAACGTGTTAGCCGTTTACCTCAGGAGATAAGCACCAGAAGTACACCCTTGAATTTAAGCAACCTGCTCCAAGCCGTGTTCGGGTGTTAATTCGCGAAAGATATCTCCGTATAAGCGATAAAATATGTTCGCGCTGTGAATGATCATTTGTTGCTCTTTGGGGTCGGTAATTTTGTTCATAAGCCCTTCAAAGAAAACAATGTGCTCTTGGTCTAGCGCACCGTGAGAGGTAAGGTATTTAAATGCTGATTTAGGCAGTGATAACTTGTCTTTGATTTGTTTTGCAGCGGCGTCGGCAAGCGCGATACTTGTGCCCTCTAAAACGAATACCATGCCGAAGAAATACAGTGGACTTTTGCGTGCTATTGCATCAAAAGCATAGGCAACCATTAATTCGGTGGCGGGTGCAGGCTGACTTATCCTCGCCTGTTCTTTATCAACGCCACAGGCTGCAAGGTCGTTAAGGATCCACTCCTGGTGACCCATTTCTTCTTCAATGTATTCACCAATTGCTTCTCTTAGCCACTCTTTATCTTCGTTGAGTTTGGCACCTGTAGCCATAAGCAGTGGAACAGTAAACTTAACGTGGTGATAGGCCTGTTGAAGAAAGGCAATATAGTCGTTTAGGTTAAAATCACCGTTAAAACAGCGTTGTATAATCGGCGCCTGTAAGAATGTCTCTCTGGCATGCTCGGTGTTGCTTTGAAGTTGCTGATAGAAATCCATAAATTATTCCTTGATAACAAATTGAGAAGAAGATGCTGTTGTACTTTGAACGCTGTACTGGTGTTGGTCTTGGCCCTGGTAGAGCATGTCTAAGTTGGTCGCGTAGCGGGCAATTATTGCGTCACGCTTCAGTTTTCCCGTTGGGGTAAGCAGTTGGTTTTCTGGCGTACAAAGACCGATGGTCGCGAAATTAACAACTTGCGCATAGTCAGGTAACTGCTTATTGATAAGCGCCACGGTGCTTTGAATCTGTGTATTAGAAATAGTATTGGAAGCGGGTACGAGGAGCGCGACACAGTAGGGTTTAGCTTCGCAATACACCAAAGCCTGTCTAAACAGTCCTGTTCCCAGCAATAAAGATTCAATCCACTCTGGCGATACATTTCTGCCAAAGCTGTTCACCATTATGTTTTTTATACGCCCATTCAGCGTAAGTGTGTTGTCAGAAAAAACGCCTAAATCGCCGGTTCTGACCTGGGTCGGATAAAATGAGGAAGGTTGATTCAGATAGCCCAGAAAGTGGTTGCCTGTAACTACAATTTCACCCTCTTCGATGTGCAGTTGATTATGGCCAAGCGTTTTTCCGGCACTGCCCATCGTATTGCAATTGGGCGTGTTCAATGTTGATACTGATACCGCCTCAGATAAGCCATAACCTTCAAATACTGGTAGTCCCTTCGCTTGAGCTTGCGCCAGCAAAGTGGGCGATACATGCGCACCGCCAACAGCAATGAACATTAGTGATGAAGGCGGTGTCCAGCCCTGATTACATGCCTGTACTAGCACCATTAGTAAGTCGGGCACCAAGATCACAGACGTTGGTTGAACGCGGTCTATCAGTGAGAGCAGTGCATTTGGGTTGACGAGTTTGCTCCCTTGAAATCCGCGCTCAGACGCCGTGGCTAAATAAACCGTGCCGCCGTGGTATAGAGGGGCGTATACGCCGGCAATATTCTCAAGTAGAGTAGACAATGGCAGCAAACATAGGTGGTTAACTATTTCCGGTTGAACTGCACGCTCAATAGAATAGGCAACTTTCCATTGTGATTCAGTTGACAGGCATACGCCTTTCGGTGAACCCGTAGAGCCTGAAGTAAAGGTTATTTTGTTAGTACCTAAAGGCATATATACACGAGCGTCATGTTTGAGCGGATGAGCGACAATGTCGTTTTCGCTATCAATAACTGTCGGAGACTCACTCCATTCACTTAGTTCGCCACCGCGATTGGTCAACAAAAAGTGACACTGGCTCTCATTTAATACATGTTCTTGTTGGGAAGCGCTAAAAAATAGCGGAACGGGGACGCAGCAGACGTTAGCCTGTTGGCAGGCTAAATCAGCAATCACCCATGCAAAGCTATTGTCAAAGGCAATGCCCACCCTCTCGGCATTGTGGTTTATTATCCAGCTTGCGAGGTTCTCGACGGCGCTCAAAAGGGCGCGGTAAGTCATTGAACCGTCTTTGCATTTCAGCGCAACGTCATCTTCGTGCCCGTTTATATACTGATTAAGCAACATACGCCGTTTCCTTCTTGGTGCACATACTTTGCGTCAACGCATCCACATTTTCGGAAATAAGCTCAATTGCTCTTTGGTAATGAGCATTTAGTTCAGGGCATCCAATGATGTGTTGGGTTACGTGATTTAGCGACAGGGCAGTAACCGAAGGAGCGGTATCATAGTAGGTACCCCAGTCATCGCTATTTCCTTTAAGTTTTGATGCATCAGCTCTAACAAGGGGGAGGAGCTGAATACCCGCGCCCAAGAGTAAAGCGGTGAGTTGTGAAGTCGCACTGAAAACCAGGTATTTGCTACCACATCGTCTTAAAACGAAGAACAGGGCAAATAATAAGGGGAGGGTATAGCGCGATGCACTGCTAAAAAGGTTACCAACTTCAGCAATATGCGCTCTGTTTACGGTTATCCCTTGTAAGGTGAGGGCAGTTTCTACCGAAGTGTTAAGGTATTGCTCTATAAAAAGAGAATTATACTCACCATCATGTGCGGCAAATCTTGCGCCTGCGGCGGCTTTAACTCCATTAGCTTCAATAGCAAACAGCATAGGCATAAAAGAAGTCACTCGTGCGTTGTAGCGAGCTTTAAAACCACTTGCTATAAACGCTTCAATGCGGCGACGGGCATTATGTCCATGTTTTGCCTCGATAAAGGTTATAGCGGGCTTTTCCTTTGAGACAATCGCAGATTGCTTACCAGCAACCTGGGTTGGAACAGAAGCTAAAACGTAACTCATAAACATGCTCATTGGTTTTGCGATGTTATGAGTATTAACGCGAGACCTTAAGAGAACCTTAAGTGTGAAAAATTTTTATAAAGGTTAATGTTAAGAACGCCCAAGCCATTTAATTGCTTGAGCCTTTATAGCTGTTAAAAACTGGGCCGTTAGTCGGTAAATCACAGGTAGCGCTTGCAGCACTGGCAGGAAGCAATAACCATTCGTCACGGTGGGCTATGCCCAGTGAAGTTGCTTGTGACAAGTCTACACATTGAAACTTGTAGTCACTTGGAACTAACAAAAAGCGTTGACGTATTGGGGGACTAATCCGCTGGCCTGAAGCTTTTGTTAGCCCGCGGGAAGGCTCGGAAGTATCAGTTAGCCAAGCCCACGCTGTACCGTTTTCTAGCTCTTTAGGGGTATGGTAACCAAAATGAGTCATTTGAAAGGGTGAAAAAAGCAAATACTGTTCTTTAAAGCTGACTATCCCTACCTCGAAGGCAGTTGAATCCTTTGTCAACATATCACTTATCTGGCTTTCTGCATTTTGAAGGACTATACGGGGAGTACGGTAGTCATTTAGCAGCCATGCTCCGAATGTGGAAGGGATTACAGTTAAAATGAAAAGCCATGAAAGTAATTGGCGGGCGAGTAATTCTCCATCCCCTGCGTTGCGCTTTTTATTGTAAACATAGTAGACGATATGAGTACAAAGCCCAGCGAAACCGAGTACAAGTAATACTATGCTTAAACGAACAAGGGTTTCGCTGTCGCTGTCAAAGCGCGTAATCAACTTACTGGCGATGGGTTCGTGAAACAGCAGTGCTAAGCCAGCAATCAATAAAGCGCCAGAGATTAACGAAGTCACTGCGCGCGCAAACAGCGCTAATCCTCTTGATACAGTTGAATTTGCAAGTATCAGACCTGCAATCATGCTCAACGCTGGCAGTGCCGGTAGAACATAAACACCACGTTTACCTGGACTGATACTAAAAAAAATGACGACTAATATTACCCATATCAACAATGATGAGTAAGCGGGGTTGTGAATAAGTACATCTTTTAACGACTTAGTTTTTGATACAAGTATGGCAATTGGAGTTATCCAAAATAGAGGAATAACTTCAACAATATAGTAATACCAGGGCTCTATGTGGTGCCAGGCATTGGCATATCGCTCAGCCGTTTGTTTAAACAAAATATTCGACAAGTATTGTTGTATTTGAGGCTCTTGTTTTATCAAACCAATATAAAGCAGAGGTGCAAGCCACATCGCCACAACTGATAGCATGACTAAGGGGCCAAACAACATGCGCAATGACCACTTACCGTGATGTGAGCCGCTAGTAAATGCGAAAAACGCAATGGGAATAAACAAAAGAATAGGTAAAAAGCCAACGCCTTTCGTTATGATGCCAAGCCCCATAAAGAACCATGCTGTAAAGTACCATCGCCAACTAACACGCACGTAAAAGTGCTGAATGAACCCGTAGACGCCAATCCAAATAAAACAGGCGACAAGGGCATCGATTTGAGCAAATTTGGCTTGAATGAGGAACTGGGGGCTCAGTAGAAGTACGAGCATACTCAACATCGCCGCTTTTTCGCTGGCAAGTCGTAGCGATAGGTTGTAGGTTAGCCCCAAAGTGACAAGGCTTGCGATTGCGTTAGGCAGGAGCATAGCCACCTTCAAGCTACCCGTTATAAGGTAAAAGAAGGCAATACACCACATAAACACAGGAGGCTTGTCCGGATAAATTTCGCCACCGCGCATGGGCACAAGCCACTGTCCGCTGTTCACCATCTCTTTTGCGACCAATGCGAATCGAGGCTCATCGGGGGGCCAAGCATCTCTGAAACCCAGACCAACAAATATCAGAGCACAGGCAAAAAAGAACAGGGTAGATGCATGGCTATTTGAGTTAAGCACAAGCCTCACGACGGCTCACTCCTACGAGAAATGCCTGATAAGGATAGAAGTAGAAGAAGGCTTATGATCAAGCCACCTATTTGTAAAGGCTGTTCAAGGGAACTGACAAAGCGAGAACCGCTTCCAAGTAAAGTAAACAAAAAAGTTTGAGGCGCAAAGCCGATTGCACTTGCAGTAATAAACGGGACAAACGGAACGCTTAGCACTCCTGCGACAGCGTTTGTGATTAGGTTGGAGCCAACAGGGAATAAACGAACAATTAGCACATTGCGAAAACTTCGCTTGGCCAGTTTGTTTTCAACAGGCTTTAATTTTGTGCCTAAAAGACGGATGGCAAGTGAGCGCAGAGGGCCATTTGCTAATGCGTAGGCTATGCATGCAGACAATACCGTTAGCAACAAGGCAATTAATCCTCCCTGCAATGCGCCAAAGCCCACTCCGCAAAAAAAACTGACAGCCTGACGGGGAAAACCCATGGTTAAAAGTACAACACAACCACTCAGTATCATGCACAGCGATTGCCAATTTAAATTTGAAGTATAGGCATTCAACCAATCTGTATCATCACCGTGCTTCCATACTTCACCAGTGACCTCAAACGACACATAGCAGACAAGCGCGATGCTTGCTGCCCCGATGAAAAACTGGATGAAGCTTTTGAGGCGGCGAATATTAGTCTTCATGACCCATTCCGCTGGCAATGTGATTAAGCTTATTTCTGTACATTAGCCATCTAACGCCAAGCATATCGATGATCCCTGCCCAGCCACGATTCCATGCTGTGTAATTTGATTTACCTTCTAAGCGCGCGCGATGATTGACCGATACACATACCACTTCTCCCCCAAGTCTTTTAGTTAAAGCGGGAATATATCGGTGCATATGGTCGAAGTAGGGCAAAAGTAAAAAGGTACTTCTTGGGAGGAGTTTCAAGCCACAGCCCGTGTCTGGTGTGTCGTCTTGTAGGATCCACTGGCGAACACGATTGGCAACTTTAGACTGAAATCGCTTCCACGGGGTATCTTTTCGCTTTTTTCGATGTCCGATAACGCAGAAGTGCCCTGCATTAGTCTCTTTAGCTGCGCGAATCAGTCGCGGTATATCAGCAGGATCGTTTTGCCCATCAGCATCAAGGGTGATGATCCACTTTCCTTTTGCCTGTAAAACGCCGTGAAAAACCGAAGTGCTTTGACCGCAGCTCATAGGGTGGACGATGACACGACAACTTACCGGCAAGGTGCTTGAAAGGTTATGCAGCAAGGCTAGGGAGTCGTCGCTGCTACCGTCATCAACAACAATAATTTCTGTTGTTGTACTTGGAACCACTTCTGCAATTTCTCGTAACAAAGCAGAAAGGTTTTTGGCTTCATTTTTAGCAGGTAAAACAACACTGACGTCAAACTGGTGCATAAGAATATTTGGTAAATCATCGAATGACGTGCACTTTAAATGTTGAACCTTAAGGAAAGCTTAAGTTAGGCGCTAAAGTGCAAACTTGCATTAAAATTCGTATTCCAACGACATGCGAAGTGTGTGATCTTTACTGTCACCATTTAGTCCGGCAATAAAGCCCAGTTCCCATTTTAACTGTTTCTGTCGGTCAAAGCGTTTTATGCCCATGAATGCTGGACCAACCCCGATAAAGTCCTCTGCTACATACACTTCTAATCCAGGTTGTACTTCAGGGATCCAGCGATACCTAAACTTGGCTTTAAATTCGCTTTCCCATTCATTCTCAACAGTTTGACCCCACTCGTACACCAAGCTAATGTTAGTTGTTAAACTGAATTGGCCAAATTCTTTTTCTGTTAATAACCCCGCTTTAACTTCCCAGTCATCGGTATTGTGCTGCTTTTCCAGCTCAAACAGCGTTGCCCAGTCAGCCCAGTATCGCCCTTGTTCAGTCATCATCCAGCGTAACTCTACTTCGTAGCTTTCTAAGCCAAAATCTTCATTTTCATCTCGCGCACCGACAAGGTATGTCTCGAGGATCATAAACTCTGAAAGTGCATGGCCGAACGAGAAGCGTTGCATTAAAACATTGCCATCGTCATTTTGTCTTGAGGTAAGTCGCCACTCAAACTCACGTTCAAAGGGTAATACATAAGGGTGATAAACCTTATCTACGGTAAAATTATCTGCATAACCGTTACTTGAAAACACGGCGTATAATGCGATAGCAGTAAGGAGAAAACGTCTCACTGTACGACCTCCTGAATTTCATCAGAGAATCTCTTTTTTGAAGAAAAGAAAGCAATTAAATTAGGCACGATAAGTGCGAAGAAAAACACCAATAAATAGCTCGTCGAGGGCGTAGCCTCATAGCCAACGAGAGAATTCAGAAGATGACCATATTCGCTATTGTCGCTAATTATTGTGCTGCTATCCCATAGCTGCCTTGGCGGTGGGAAGGTGTCAGTTTGTTCCAATAGTAATGCGATATTAGCGGTTTGAGCTGCCACAAATGTGGTTGCAAAAAAGTATGTTGCTCGCTTGCTAACAAAGTGGGTGAGCAAAATATTAAGTAGAATAGCGATGCTAATACTTATACCCAGACCAATGATAGTGCCCAAGAGTAATAACGTACTATCACTATTACGTGATAACTCGGAAACAAAATAAACTAAAAAGTGCAGCGAATTGGGTAAGCCAATACCTATTACTAGTAGGGTGAGGCCTAGACTGAACCAATTTGAGATACGTGACGGCAAAAGGACAACAAGGCACATACCCAACCACGCAATAAAAAACAGAATTGATTTGAGATACTCAAATCCGGCACCTTCTGATAGCTGCGATACCAGTCCTAGCTGGGGGTAGGTAAATACAGCGAGCAATACCAGCAGCAACACCCGCCACGCAACGGCAAGCGTAGATACACGCGGCAGCACCAGCAATACACTAATGAGCAGGAATATGGGCAAGGTATCACGCAAGAAGAGAACGACAGTATTAATTAGCATCCAGCGTGTCCTCTTTGTTTTTAACTATTACCTTTCCTACTGCGCTATTAGGGTGAAACTCGCCGAAAAAAGGATACTCACCGGCTTTTAATGGGCCAATAAAAATGGTTCCTCGACTTTTCGCAAATATCACTTTTTCCCTGTTCAAAGAAAAGCTATCTATTTCTTCGGGGGTATCATCGAAATTAACAAAGGTTAGTTTTACTTTTTGCCCAGCAGGCACAATCACTTCCTGAGGAAAGAATAAGTGCTCTTTAATTTCCACCACCACTTCAGGTAAGGCGAACGCAAGGGGCGTATAAAAAGCACAAAGGGTTGAAAAGCAGAATAAAGAAATCTTAGAGTATGTAGTCATTGGAAAATGCCACCCTAACTTCTAATCCCCCTAGCGAACTTTCATGTAAAGAGAGTTCAGCCCCGTGTAATACAACGATTTGTTCTACAATTGCTAGCCCCAAGCCGCTTCCCGAATGAGGGGAGCTGTTAGATGCTCTTTTGAATCGGTTTAGCACGACAGCGTGCTGGTCAGCAGGAATGCCTGGCCCAGAATCACAGACGCTTAAAGCTAGTTCGTTTTTCCGTCGTTCAATCCTAATTATTATTTGTGCACCGCTAGGAGAGTATTTACTTGCATTGCTCACTAAGTTCTGAAGCAAGGTGTAAAGGACAAATTGAGAACTTAGCAACCAGGCCTCTTCTCCTTCCAGTGCTATTTCTTGGTTTTTATTTTCTATAGCGCCGTATAGGTCACTAATTACCTCTTGCGAGACCACATGCACATTTACAGGTTCTCGCTGTTCTGCAAACGTTTCTGGACTGGTGCGAGTAAGCAAAAGGAATTGGTTTACCGCGTGGATCATTCTGTCAGTGTCTGCTTTGAGGGGAGCCAATACGTGGCCTTTTTCACCTAACTCGTTCGCTATATTGTGAATGTTTATTTTCATCACGCTGAGCGGAGTTCTAAGCTCATGCGCCGCATTGGATGCGAATTGCTGCTCTCGTTCGAACGCTGAATTCAGTCGCGTGAACATGGTGTTTAACGTAGAAACAACAGGTGTAAGTTCACTGGGCTCACGGGATAACGCAATGGTAGAAAAGTCATTACCCTGTCGGCTGGCAAGGAGTTTTGATAGGTGTTTTAACGGCGATAGTCCCCAAGTTATGCCAAAAAAGAGAATGAGTGCAAGAATTGGCACACTAATTATAAAAGGGGTGATGGCGGCTACAGTTAGCGAGTCAGTTAAAGTGAAGCGACTACTTACGGGTTGAGCCACCATATACCAGCTATCATTATTCGGGTTAAACCGGGTATGTACCCGCCAGCGTGTGCCCAGTGCGTTTACTTCAGAAAAGCCCTCGGAAAAGCTGGTTAACGGCGTGCTTAGCGCGTCAGTAGATGAGCTGGCCAGCTTACCTTGTTTCCATACCTGGAAGAAAAGTGTCTGTTGCTGTGTGCGGGTGCCGCTATCTACGTAAGAGATTGCGCGGGATAGCTCAACTAACTCGTTATCTAACAAGGTATTCGATATACCCAGCGTTGCGCGGTAGCCTTTAAGTGCTGCACTAAATATCACTAAAACAAGCGCGCTGATCAGTGTAAGAATTAGAAAGCGGCGAATTGAAGACAATTCACTCCCCCGATTTTGAAATGCAATAACCGACGCCTCTAATAGTCTTAATAAACTCAGGAGGCATTTTCTTACGCAAATTACTCACGTGTACTTCTATCGTGTTGCTTGCCACTTCCTCTCCCCACTCATAAAGTTTATTCTCTAGCTGATCTTTACTCAGTATGCGCCCTGCGTTTTCAATAAGCGCTTTTACTAGCATGAGTTCACGTCGAGGTAAGTGAACGTTTTGATTGTCGATAGTAAGCGTATGATGGGCAGTATCAAAGCTGACATTCTTAACGCTAACAATGGTGTGAGATGCTGTGCTCAGACGACGCTCAAGTACTCTAATCCTAGCTAACAGTTCTTCTATTTCAAACGGTTTTGGTAAGTAGTCGTCGGCGCCTGCATCTAAGCCAGAGATTTTGTCTAGCGTTTTATCCCGTGCAGTTAGTATCAACACAGGAAGCGTTGCGTTTTTCTTTCGAATAGATTTTAGTACGTCGAGGCCATCTGTGTCAGGTAAACCCAAGTCAAGAATGACGATGTCACTTTGGCCCGCTCGAAGCGTTGCAAGGGCATCTGCGCCTGAATAAACACAGTCTACCGTGAAGTTGGCATTCTTTAGTGAAAGGGCGAGGGCGTCAGACAACGGCCTATCGTCCTCTACGAGCAGTACACGCATAAAAAACTCATTGATAAAAAACAAATCAAAACACTAAACGAGAGACCTTAAGAAAACCTTAAGTGTTTAGTGTTTTACTCTGACATCTCTTTTTCGAGCGCGCGTATTGCTAAATCTTTGTATTTATCCCACCGCGCGTAATCTAGTTTATAAGGTATTGTTGGGTTGCCGAGTTCGTGAATTTTTCTACTTTCAGCATCGGCAAGCATTTCTGCTTTTCTGTGCCCTTCGAAGCTATCGAAGATACGTTCGAGTTCTCCACCGTCTAGAATTCTGATAAGACCTAATCTCAATCTATTCGCGAGGGCAGGGTTATCTGGGCTAACAAAAAAGTACTCATAGTTGGGGTATTTTAATAGGTGGAACTGCTCTAAAGAGATATGCTTATCTTTATGGCGTTCTAAATCGAGGTGTACTTCTATGATATTTCTGGGGAAAGCGTCAACTAGCCCCTTATCTACCATAGAGTACATAGAATGGAACCAAAGGCTCCAATCTTCACCACTTACGTTATAGCCATTTGCTTTAAGTACACTTAAATCTGGCCAGTCTGCGCCTTGAACCATGGTTGATTGCTTTAATGCTTCGCCGGTTTGTTGGGCAAAACTGGACTGCTCAGAAGGGTTAATCACCAATACGCGATAACCTGAATAACCTTTCAGCAGTGGTAACTTAACGGGCAGAAGACGCTGCTCTCGGTTACTGTTGGTGACACTCCACATTACATCCGCATCGCCTTTTAGCAAAGTAACAAGCTGACGACTCTGACTCATAGGATGGGGGTGAGGGGTTAAAGCAACATCACCGTATTCTGGTGTTGCTGCGATAACTGCACTGAGCACAGCTACATGATAATTGCCATAATCACCATCGGCAAACGCACGTGTATATACTAACTCCTCAGCATTTACACTGGCTATAAATAGCGTGTGTAGCATCATCATTGAAGCTACGAAGCGAGACATTTTCATTTTGTTTTTATAGCGGTTCCAAATATAACGTTTTGACGTTACCTCAAATCGGTTTCTATGTCATCGGCAGATGATGGAATTTTATCCATATTTTTTGTTATTAGGGGTTCGCATTTCCTTCAATTCCTGTATAATTCGCGCCCTGCCCAGTTACGCCCACCTTTGGGAAGGTGGAAGAATCAGCCGGCTCGAAGGGGTCATTGTGTTGATTTTAAGGTGATTTCTGGTGTTCAGAAATCAGTAACGACGATATTATTCGGGTGAATTTGAAAATGAAAACTTTTGTTGCTAAGCCAGAAACGGTACAACGTGACTGGTATGTGGTAGACGCCACAGACAAAACTCTAGGCCGTTTGGCTTCTGAAATCGCACTACGCCTTCGTGGTAAGCACAAGCCAGAGTACACACCTCACGTGGACACTGGTGATTACATCGTAGTAATCAATGCTGAGAAAGTTGCGGTAACAGGCCGTAAAGCGCAAGACAAAATGTACTATGCGCACTCTGGTTACCCAGGTGGTCTTAAAGAGACAAACTTTGAAAAACTAATTGCTCACAAGCCAGAAATGGTTATTGAAAAAGCAGTTAAAGGCATGTTGCCAAAAGGCCCTCTAGGTCGCGCAATGTTCCGTAAAATGAAAGTTTACGCAGGTGCAGAGCACAAGCACACCGCACAGCAACCACAAGTTTTGGACATTTAAGGAGCTATTAACATGGCAGATACTCAATACTACGGCACAGGCCGCCGCAAAAGTTCTACTGCTCGTGTGTTCCTACGTCCAGGCACAGGTAGCATTAAAGTAAACCAACGCGCTCTTGACGAGTACTTTGGTCGTGAAACAGAGTGCATGGTTGTTCGTCAGCCACTTGAACTTGTTGAAATGACTGAAAAGTTTGACGTATACATCACTGTTAAAGGCGGTGGTTCTAACGGTCAAGCGGGTGCAATCCGTCACGGTCTTACTCGTGCTCTTATGGAGTATGATGAAGCACTACGTCCAGCACTTCGTAAAGCTGGCTTCGTTACTCGTGACGCACGTCGCGTTGAACGTAAGAAAGTTGGTCTACACAAAGCGCGTAAGCGTCCACAATTCTCAAAGCGTTAATTTTTACGTTTTTTGTATTGCAAAAACCCGGCTTATGCCGGGTTTTTTATTTTCTAAAGGCAGAAAAGATGGAGGGTTTTGGTTTAAGCTGCGTATAAGTACTTATTGAAATTCAACTATGTCGAAAATGTGAAAGTAGTTTACCTCAAAGCCCAGCCGCCAGTAACGGTCTCAGAACAAGACGACAATTCCTCACTGTATGCGTTAGTGCGAGAGCATGAGTCTGCGCTTCGTCGATTTATTCGCGTTCGTGCTCGGGTTAGCACGCATGAAATCGAAGACATTTTACAAGAAATGTACGCAAAGCTATTTTCAATGGAAGGACTGGCGGCTAAGTCAGAAGAGCGACAAGATACTTTTCGAAGTTTTCTTTTCACCGTTGTTGCCAACTTGATTATTGACCGAGAACGAAGAGCAAAAGTCCGAGCACGTGATGCTCATGAAAGTTTTTCAGAAGCTGACCATGGGGAAAAAGACCACGGGCCAGAAAAACAGGCTGGAATATTCGAAAAACTCTCTGAAATTGAGCACGTTTTAAATGGTATCAACCCTTACCATAAATCAGCCTTTATACTATGTCGTGTAGAGGGGAAATCCTATCGCGAAATTAGTGATACGTTAGGTGTATCCGTTAGCACAGTAGAAAAATACATAGCAGCGGCGCTGACTGCAATCAGAAATAAGGTTTTAGACTAATGAGTTCTGAGCTAAATAGGCAAAATTTAATCAGTCAGCAGGCAAGTGAATATGTAATCCGCTTGTATAGCGGAGAGCTGACAGCCAAAGAAGAGACAGAAATTACTACTTGGTGTGAAGCGAGTAATGATAATCAGGCTGCGTTCGAACAAGCATTAGCAATATGGGAAGCTGCTCCTGAATTACCTCAAAAAAGTAGTTGGCGAGATAAGCTTGAAAGACGCTTTTATCACTTTAGATATATTGCAGCCAGTTTATTTTTGGTCACTGCATGTTTATTTTTATTTTTGAAAGGTGAAGATACAGTACTTGAACATTCATTGAATCTTGTTCAGCGCTACGCAACCGCAATTGGCGAGGTTAGCAATATAGGTCTTTCCGACGGTTCTCAAATTACCTTAAACACGGCGACTGAAGTTAAAGTCAACTTCACGCCTAATAGAAGAGAGCTATGGCTAGAAAAAGGGGAAGCTTTTTTTGATATTGCCAAAGATAAATCTAGACCCTTTCTTATTTATACTAACTCTAAGATTGTTAGAGTTGTAGGGACTAAATTCAATATAAAGCTATCTGAGAGCGGATTCGACATTTCTGTAGCTGAAGGTATTGTTGCTGTCGAAAGTGAAAATCCGCTCACAAGCCTACCCGATCAAGCGCCTCTTTATCTTGAGGCAGGAGCCGTCGCTTCTTTTAAAGCGTCTAGTTCACTTATTACAAAGCAAAATGATGAAAAAGTTGAAAAAGCGCATAGCTGGCGTTCTGGATATTTACGTTTCGACGACGAACAATTAGAGAATGTAATTGATAACTTTAATCGTTATAGAAGCAAAAAAATTACAATTGATGCAAGTGCGGCAAACCTCAAAATTAGCGGTGTGTTTAAACTAACAGATGGCGATGCGATTTTGACAGCGTTGGAAGCAACGTTGCCGATAAAAATAGAAGAAACTGAAAAAAATATAAAAATAGTGAAAAAATAGCGGAGGCTTTTAATTCTGGCTGCGTATTAATCAAAGGACGCATAATAAATATACAAGGAGCAGCCATGATGTTGCCAAAAACAACAAGTACACTCGCACTTTGCATTGCGCTAGCAATATCGAACGGCGCAAACGCAAAAACAATAGAAGGCCTGTCCATAGAAGCCACCACACTCGATAATGCATTGTTGCTATTGGCAGAAAAGAGTGAAATTCAAATACTGTTTTCAGACGAAAAAATTAAGAGGACTTCTGTCTCTGGTATATCGGGTGACATGAGTGTTGAGGATGCGCTTTCGCAACTGCTTAAAGATAGTGATTACATCTATAAAAAGACGTCGGATAGTACGTTTATTGTTGTACCGCAAAACAACTCGCCTAACACTCCAGCGAAGAAACAAAGTAGCGATGGGTCACCAAACGAGCCCCTCAACCAAGAAGCCAGTATTGAGAGAGTCCAAGTAACGGGATCTAATATTCGTGGGATGCAAGACACTGGAGCGCTTCCAGTTACTACGATGTCTTCTGAAGACATTGATGGTCTCGGCTTAACCAGCGGCGCTGAAATTCTTGCCGAACTACCCCAACAAGGCGCTGTAAATTTTAATAGCGAGCGAGTTGTTGGTGGCGTCAATGACGCCCGTGGTGATGTATCATCTGTGAACCTTAGAGGAATAGGGACGGGCTACACTCTTACTTTATTAAACGGTCGCCGTCTTGTATTACATCCAGGCACCCAAGCTGAAAATTTAGTTCCTGTAACAACCGTTAATTCTAACACGCTTCCAGTTAAAGGTTTGAAGCGAGTAGAGGTCTTAAGAGACGGTGCCGCAGCCATTTACGGTACAGATGCAATTTCTGGCGTTGTTAACTACGTTCTCGATGAAAAGTATGTCGGTGCGGAAGTTCAGGCGCAATACGGGAGTAGCCAAGGTACTGGTAGAGACCAGGTAAATCTTTCTGGTGCAGCTGGGTGGTTATTCAATGACAACAGTACCCATGTAACTTTTAGTGGGGGGTATTACCATAGAGATATGGTAATGGCTAATGAGCGAGATTACTCCGCGACATCAGATTTGCGTGATTACTCAGAAGTTCCTGAAGATTTTGTCGGAGATACACAATTAGATAACCGCACGACGGTAACTCCTTGGGGAGAGTTTTCATCAGACTCACTGGGAACCTTTCATATTCAGCCTTCCTCTTTCGGTGAATGTGCTGCAGTGTTGAATAACAATATATGCGCCGCCTCAGGGTCCACACCTAGAGATCTTCGTTTTGACTCAAATAGTCAACGTAGCTTAAGTTCAGAAGTTGATAGGTTAAATTTATACACCCTTGTCAATCATTACTTGAACGATGATGTAGAAATCTATGCAGAAGCGCTTTATTACTCAGCAACTGCAAAGCGTATTCGAGAACAATCGGGAAACTTAACAGCTCAACGGTTTACAGTGTCTGCTGATGCATTTTACAACCCATTTGGAGAAGAGGTTACTGTTCGTCGATACCGTCCAATAGATACTGGACCAAGAAATGTAAAAGTGGACGATTATAGCTATCGCCTCTTAGCAGGTACACGAGGCTATTTAGGAAGCTGGGATTTTGACTCAGCAGTATTGTACTCAAAAGCGAACACACTTGATTCTGCAAATCGGATTAACACGAGCCTTTTTCAAGAAGCAGTAAATAGCACTGATGAATCAACAGCATACAACATTTTTAGTGGCGCAAGTTTAAGCGATCCTAACTCCGTAGATGATACTGATGTCCCTCAGAGTGTAATTGAAAGTTTTATGATAAATGTTGAGCGCGAATCTGAAACTGAGCTTGCTTCGATCGATGCCAAAGTTTCCAGACCAGATTTATTTTCTATGCCTGCTGGCGAAGTTGGATTTGCCGCAGGAGTGGAATATCGCTATGAAAGCTTTTTTGATAAACGTAGTGACGACTTGAATGGCACGTTGTTTTTTACTGATCTGGTAGGCCTAACATCCACAGAGATTGCAAGTCAGGTGCTGGGCAGTAGTCCTACGCCGGATGCAAGCGGGAGCCGCAACGTTGTATCCGCTTTTGCAGAATTTGCGATTCCACTAATCGCTGATTTACCTCTAATTGAGAGCTTAGATTTGCAGGTTGCAGGGCGCTATGAAGATTTTTCTGATGTAGGGAGCGTTTTTAAACCTAAGTTTGCTCTAGCGTGGAGGGTCAACGAGAACGCGCTATTTCGAGGTGCGTATTCTGGCGGCTTCAAAGCGCCAGGGTTACCGCAAGTTACCGCAGTTGATGTTGCAAGATCAAATACGCGAGTAGATCCAGTTACTCAAAGTAATAGAGGTACTTTAGAGCTAAGAAATGGAAGTGACACGCTGAGTCCTGAAGAAAGTGAAAATTATTCGTTTGGCGTAGTTATTACACCAACTGAGAACTTGACGTTCACTCTCGATTGGTGGGAAATAAAGCAGGAGAACACAGTAGGGATTTTAAATAGCCAAACTCAAATTCTCTACGATGCATTACTTCGGTCTCAAGGAAGCCAAAACAATAACGTTGTGCGTGACGAGAACGGTGAGATATTGTTTGTTCGTAACGACTATACAAACCTCCTCCCCCGAGAAATATCTGGTATCGACTACAGTATTGATTACAGATTGGAAACAGATATCGGAAAATTCTCAATCAACTTAAATGCAGCAAATCTGAAGAAGTTTGATCAGGGCTCTGACTCTGTTACAGATATTGTTGTTGCAGCTCAAAACGAAGGGAATGAAGCACTTTTGTATGAGGGTGAACTAGTTTCTATTTTCGGGAGTGATGGCTCTCTAATAAGGCAAAATGAACGCCCAAAATGGCGAGCTAACCTTGCTTTAACTTATTCACTAGGTGCAGTAAGAGCGGGATTGAAGTATCGGTTCGTAAGTGATGTCGAAGATACAAGCCTGAATTACACCAATGGTGAAGGTGAGTTAGTTACTTATGTGTTAGATGATTGGTCGACGATTGATGCTTTTTTGAGTTTTACATTAAGTGAGGATTCACTTCTTAGTGGTACCACTAAGATAACCTTAGGTATGCGAAATTTAACTAACGAAGAACCGCCTTTTTCAGACGAGACATTCGGTTTCAATAGTGCGTTGCATTCATCAATGGGAAGATACACTTATGTAACTCTAAATCATAAGTTCTAACCTGCGTTCATTCTAAACATACTTACTAGTTAAAAAGGGCGTTCTCACTGAGCGCCCTTTTCTTTGGAGAAATTTATGATTCGAGTTTTATTATTCGCTTTTTCGTGCTTGTCCTTCCCTGTGGCAGCTTGTAATTTCAGTGACGTTGAATTTGCAGCGGATTTTGAAGGCGGACGTTTAGATAGTTGTGAACTCACCGATAATGGAGAGTATATTTTATCATTTTTACCTGAAGACAAACCCATCAACCCTAGCCCTTGGTACTATTTTAGTGTCACATCAAAAAATGAATTAGAGCTAAAGATAGTGCTTAGTTTTGATGGTTATTCGCCAAGATATCTTCCAAAAATGAGCAGAGACAAAAAGCACTGGACGCCCATACCTTTTGATACGGACAAAAGAGGGATGATTATAGCTTTAGAAAGCTCGAAACAGCCCCTCTTTGTTTCAGCTCAGCCACCTATTTTAAACGAGCAATATAAAAAATGGTTGAAGGAGAAACAAAGCGAGTTTGATATTGACCTATTTACTATTGGCAAGTCTACCGAGAACAGAGTAATAGATGCTTTTACACTTTCACGCCCTAGTAATAGCGAATGGGTTGTTTTCGTAGGACGCCAACACCCACCGGAAGTTACCGGGGCTGTAGCAATGTTCTCTTTTCTAGAAGAGTTCTTAAAACAAACAGCTAGCGAAAAGCAATTTTTGTCACGATTTAATGTACTCGTGGTCCCAAACATTAACCCCGATGGTGTTGCTAATGGTCATTGGCGCCATAGTCTTGGCCATAAGGATCTTAATCGAGATTGGAACGACTTCTCTCAGCCTGAAACCGCTTCAGTAAAGACATTTTTGGATACGATTTCAGATAAAGGTGGAAAAATTGTGTTTGGGATGGATTTTCACTCTACCCACGGAAATGTTTTTTACACCATTCCTTCCTCTGAGCCGCTAGCGCCTAGTGAATTAGTGGTAGATTGGTTAGAAGAGCTACAAGAAAAAACAAAAGGTATATTCAAAGTTCTTGATAAGCCCGGCACGTCACCAGGTAAGGGAGTGTTTAAGCAATTTATCGCTGACACATACAATGTCCATGGTGTAACTTACGAAGTAGGGGATAACGAGCCAAATGAAAAAACGCGATATGTAGCAAGAAAAGCCGCAAATGCCCTTATTCCCGCTTTACTTTCTGTCCCGCCAGAAGGTTTTGACATCAAACACACAGCAACGGAAGGTTCGAAAAATAATGAGTAAACTATTTCTTGTTGGCGCATTAATGCTTCTGTCTAACGTTGCATTATGCGCACAATTCGAAGCAAAAAAGCATAATGTAGGGACTGTTTCTTTTTCTCACGAGAGCGAGATGAAAACGTTGGCCCAAGCTTTGTGGAGTGAACCTGAACTTGGTTTTTTAGAAGACAAAAGTACTAGCTTGATGCAAGAACTACTATCTAAACGCGGCTTCTCTGTCACACAAAGCGTTGCTGGCATGCCTACAGCGTTTATAGCGGAGTATGGGAATGGGAAGCCGATAATTGCTCTGCTAGCTGAAATGGATGCGCTGCCAGGGATGGGAGTAGCTGCGAAGACGCACAAAGAGCCTGTAATGAAACGCGGTCTGGTACAGTCTGGCCATGCTTGTGGTCATAATTTGTTTGCAGGCGGTGCAGTAGGCGCAGCTTTGAATATTGCAGACTTCTTAGATAAATCCTCAGCAACGGGTACAGTGAGAGTTTATGGGACACCTGCAGAAGAGGGGGGCTCTGGAAAAGTATACCTCGCAAGAGCAGGTAAGTTTAAAGATGTGGATGTTGCGTTGCATTGGCACCCTTCCGATTCATCGTCTGCTTCTCCTTCATCATCACTTGCGAACAAAAGTGGTAAGTTTCGGTTCTTCGGAGAAGCTGCACACGCTGCAGCGGCACCTGAAAAAGGGCGCTCTGCCTTAGATGGCGTTGAAGCGATGAACATGATGGTAAACTTAATGCGAGAGCATGTTCCAGACGGGACTAGAATTCACTACGTGATTACACATGGTGGCACCGCCCCTAATATCGTGCCCGATTATGCGGAAGTATACTACTACGTCAGGTCAGCGAAACCAGATGTTGTTCTATCGCTTTGGGAGCGACTTGAGCTAGCTGCCGAAGGTGCAGCATTAGGAACACAAACTAGAGTAGAGTCTGAAGTTACAGGAGGTGTTTGGAATGTGCTTCCAAACGTTTATCTTTCTTCACTAATGCATGATTTACTCACCGAAACACCTCAAATACCACTCACCAAAGACGAAATTGAGTTTGGTAAAAAAATTAGCAGTACCCGCAATATGGAGTTTGATAGCTCAAAGCATGGCGTTCCACAGAAGTTTAGTTCAGAAGTAGCGGTATGGTCTGCGTCTACAGATGTTGGGGATGTCAGTTGGCAGATTCCTACTGTTGGCCTGTCTGCTGCGACATGGGTTAAGGGTACGCCTCCTCATACTTGGCAAGCGTCATCAATGAGTGGGATGGAAATAGGCCATAAAGGAATGTATCAAGCAGCAGAGGTTTTAACAAAAACGGCAATTTCTTTACTTAAAGAGCCAGTTCACCTTAAGAATGCTAAAAATGAATTTAAAACCCGCTCATCAACCGCAAATTACATACCTATGATTGGACAGAGAGCACCTGCATTGGACTACAGGAAATAATTAAATAACGCTGATTAAAACACTTTTATAGCTAACAATGTTTTAATATTGAATCAAGAAATTGCTTAGATATGTGGCAATTTCTTGATTTTACTCATATCACTCGCTAAATCTTTATCTAAGCTCTAGATTAATTTATTGCTTAAATATCAGTAAAACCTTGTGTTTATAAGGGCTTTTCTTTTATCATTTGCGGTCGAAAATTTTGAAAACTTTCGTGACCTCGTAAACCAGTAAATTTTTACTGTTACGTCGCTGTCATGACAAGCCATATGATGCATGACGCAAGCGTGATAAAACCAGTATAAGCTTGGGTTACACATCATAATTATCCAAACCTGGAGAAATGTGGATGAGCAATGTATCTGTAGATGCAACAGAGTCTGCACACAATGAAAACCAGCCAGAAAACAACACTCGTCGTCGGTTCTTGACCGTTGCCACGTCGGTAGTTGGTGGTGTAGGTGTCGTTGGTGCTGCTGTGCCTTTTATTGCGTCCTGGAATCCAAGCGCCAAAGCGAAAGCCGCCGGTGCTGACGTTGAAGTAGATATCAGCGGGATTGAGCCTGGACAGTTAGTACGTGTGATGTGGCGAAGCAAGCCTGTGTGGATTGTACGTCGTACGCCTGAAATTCTTGAAGAACTAGGCGCGCACGAAGATAAGCTGAAAGATCCTAACTCTGAAGCTGAGCAGCAGCCTGCCTTTGCTCAAAACCGTTTCCGTTCAATGAAGGAAGAGTACCTTATCCTTGTTGGTATCTGTACTCACCTGGGTTGTTCTCCACAGCATCTTAAAGACGGTGCATTTGAAGAAGTGGTTGAAGGCGTTCCAGATGGATTCTTCTGCCCGTGCCACGGTTCGAAATTCGACATGGCTGGACGTGTATTCCAAAACGTTCCTGCACCGTTGAACCTGGTTGTACCGCCATATCAATTCGTTGATGACAATAACATCATCATCGGTTCAGAAGCGGAGGCCGTGTAATATGAATGCTTTCCTAGGTTGGATTGAAGAACGCATCCCAATGATGCGCGTTGCGAATATGCACGCTCTTCAATATCCTGCTCCAAAGAACATGAACTTCTGGTATGTGTTCGGTTTTCTAGCAACTATCGTTTTGGTCAACCAGATTGTTACTGGTATTTGGTTGACCATGAACTTCGTTCCATCTTCAGAAGGCGCATTTGCTTCTGTTGAATACATCATGCGTGAGATCGACTACGGTTGGATCATTCGTTACATGCACAGTACTGGCGCATCAGCGTTCTTTATTGTGGTATATCTACACATGTTCCGTGGCATGATTTACGGCTCTTACCAGAAGCCTCGTGAGCTTCTATGGGTGTTTGGTATGTTTATTTACCTAGCGCTTATGGCAGAAGCTTTCATGGGTTACGTTCTACCTTGGGGACAAATGTCTTACTGGGGTGCGCAGGTAATTGTATCACTATTTGGTGCTATTCCTGTTGTTGGTCCTGACCTTGTTATTTGGCTACAAGGTGACTACGTTATCTCTGGCGCAACACTAAACCGCTTCTTCGCATTACACGTTATTGCGTTGCCGTTGGTTATCGTTATTCTTGTGTTTCTTCACATTATTGCACTTCACGAAGTGGGTTCTAACAACCCTGATGGTATCGCTATCAAGCACAAGAAAGGTTCACTACCTGAGTCTGAAAAGACGAAGTATGAAATTCATGAATACTACACAAGCAAGTACGACATTGCTGATGACGTATTGCCGTTCTTCCCACACATCGTACTTAAAGACCTTGTGGCGTTCTGTGTATTCTTAGCATTGTTCACTTACGTGCTGTTCTTTGCCCCTGAAATGGGCGGTAAATTCCTAGAGCACCCTAACTTTGAAATTGCTAACCCACTTAAAACACCAGAGCATATCTTCCCTGTTTGGTACTTCACACCGTTCTACGCGGTACTAAAAGCGGTTCCTGATAAGCTATTCGGTGTATTAGCGATGTTCGGTGCAATTGCTGCGCTATTTGCTCTGCCTTGGTTAGACCGTGGTCGTGTTAAGTCATGGCGCTATCGTTGTGGCCTACACAAAGTAAACCTTATCGTGTTTGCAATTGTGTTTATCTTCCTAGGTTACCTAGGTGGTACACCGCAAGAAAACTGGAAAATCATTGCGTCGCAAGTTGCAACGGTAATGTACTTCGGTTTCTTCGTAGCACTGTTCTTGTACAGCAAAAACGAAAACACTAAACCTGTGCCAGAGAGGATTTCTAAATGAAAAAAATGATGTGCTTTTTAGCCTTCTTCCTACCTGGCGTAGCGCTTGCGGCAGGCGGGAACGTACACCTGGATAAAGCCCCTATCGATTTAACCGATAAGGCGTCTTTACAGCGCGGTGCACAATTGTTCATGAACTACTGCTTAGGCTGTCACTCAATGAAGTATCAGCGCTATCAGCGTTCATTCCAAGACTTGGGTATTCCTGACGAACTAGGTCAAGAATACCTGCAGTTCACGGGTGAAAAAGTGTCTGACTACATTACCCGTGCAATGCCAGAAGAAGCCGCTGCTGGCTGGTTCGGTGCTGCTCCACCAGACCTAACGCTAGTGGCTCGTGTTCGTGGCGAAGACTGGATTTACACTTACCTGCGCTCTTTCTATGTTGACGAAAGCCGCCCATTTGGTGTGAACAACACAGTATTCCCAGAAGTAGGTATGCCACACGTACTTCAACCACTTCAAGGTACGCCAACACGTACTTATGAAGAGCAAATGGTTGATGGAGAGATGGTTAAGCGTTATGTAGGCATTAAGTCAGATGGTACTGGCGCAATGTCTCCTGACGAGTACGACCAAGCTGTTGCCGATATCGTGAACTTCCTAGAGTACACAGGTGAGCCTTCTAAACTTGAATCTCACAAAATCGGTAAGTGGGTACTTATCTTTATCGCAGTATTGTTTGTATTTGTTTACTTACTGAAGAAAGAATACTGGCGAGAAGTGCACTAATCGCACAGATTTATGTATAATATGAAAAGGGGGCTTCTCGCCCCCTTTTTTGGTATTTACTCGTGCTATCTGAAAATCCTAGTAAATAGGGTCTTCAGGTAGCACGAGTTAACGTAATAAGCTTACCGTTTGTAAGCGTAAACTTGTTTCTCGACGGAGGAAATTGAATGGCCGTAGCCGCGAATAAACGTTCTATTATGACGTTGTTCTCTGACACAATTGATATTTATAGCCACCAGGTGCGTATTGTGTTGGCAGAAAAAGGTGTGGGTGTTGAAATCAGCTACACAGATCCTAGCAACTTGTCTGAAGATCTGTTGGAGCTTAACCCTTACGGTACTGTTCCAACTCTAGTTGATCGCGAGCTTGTACTTTACAAGTCGCACATCATCATGGAATACCTTGATGAGCGTTTCCCTCATCCACCACTTATGCCGGTTTACCCAGTATCACGTGGTCAGAGCCGCCTTATGATGCACCGCATCGAGCAAGACTGGTACTCGCTTGCTGCCCGTATTTTCCGTGGCGAAGGTGATGTAGAAGCAGCACGTAATGAGCTGCGTGAAGCTTTGCTATCTCTTGCGCCTGTATTTGGTGAAATGCCTTACTTTATGAGCGAAGAGTTCAGCTTAGTTGATTGCTATCTTGCTCCGCTATTATGGCGTTTACCTGCACTAGGTATTGAACTAAACGGTGCTGGCAGCAAAGAAATTAACGCTTACATGAACCGTATTTTCTCTCGTAGTTCATTTAAAGCGTCTTTGACTGACCAAGAGCGTGAGATCCACAACCCGCTATGACATCTATGACGTCAAACCAGCCCTATTTGCTTAGGGCTTTTTATGAGTGGATTGTTGATAACGACTTAACGCCGTACATTGTGGTAGATGCAACCAACGAGTTGGTTGAAGTGCCGCAGGAATTCGTTAAAGACGGCCAGATCGTTTTAAACGTATCACCTAGTGCGTGTGTTAACTTTTCTCTTGATTTAGATGGCTTATCGTTTCAAGCGCGCTTCTCTGGGCAACCTAGAAGATTAAGTATGCCTTGTGAAGCGGTAATGGCTATTTACGCAAGAGAAAATGGTGCAGGTACAGTATTCGCCACTGAAGAAGATGTGGCTCGTGCGCAGCAAGAGCGTCCAGAAACATCTGAAGATGTTTCTCAACCTAGCGGCCCGACGTCGCTGGAAGATGCTGATGCAAGCGACGTGAAAGACGCACCTGTTCCACCTAAGAAGGGTAAGCCTACCCTTAAAGTTATTAAGTAGCTTATTAAGTAACTTATTAAATAGCTTATCAAATAACGTATTAGCCTGGTTTTGTGAAGTTTATCTACTCAGCAAAGCCAGCGCTTATCTTTCTTATTCCCGTTAAGTTTTATCTCCCGTTCCCCTTCGCACAAAAGTAAAAACACCCCATTACCTGCGTAATAGGGCGCTTTCAGGTGGTACTGCGTTCGACCATTTAACGGGTTCGGGTTATCACCACGCGGCTCGTTGGGAAATCAAAGCGATGGGCCTCGGTTAGTACCGATGTGGACAGACCCTCACGGCTTGGATCGTCAGCGTTTGCACTAGTGACTACACCTTGATGAAGCCTCACTGCATCGGCAAGGTCATCTCTTACCACATCATAGCCCGCAGCTTCTCCGCCGCCACCCGCTGCACTAGCGGCAGGGCCTGGCATAGTAGCTGCGGTTTCTGTGTTTGCTTCTGTACCCGCATCCCAAGTCACTGTCATGAACGTTTTTATATCACCAACCGCCATGTTGCTTACATTCGCAGCGTTTAAGCCGGTGAATGCGTCGTTGGTGTTGACCAGCATGGTCGTTACCGTAAGGCGAAGGTCGTCAGCATCGAGTTCTGGAACCACAAGAGTTAGTTCTGCGCCCATTGAGCGAGGACCCAATATACCCCCAGAGTTTTGCGCATCCAAAAAGTCTGTGGCGTCCATGGCTTCAGTAATGACCATAGACGGGTCACCGCCTTCAGCCATTATTTCAATGCCCATGCTGGCTGGCTCGCCTTCATTAAATGAATGGAAGCCTGACTCATGCAATATGACGGCGGCAGGTGCAAAGGGCTGAGAGTAGGTTAAGTTGGTAATTTGTACGGTATAAACCGCTGAATTACCGTTAATACCGTCTTGTCCGTCCGAACCGTCCTGGCCATCCGTACCATCTTGTCCGTCAGTACCTGCTTCCCCCTGCGGACCAGCTGGTCCTTGAGGGCCTGTATCACCATCGTCGCCGCAGGCAGCAAGAAGCGCTGAAAGCATCAATAATGTACTGAGTTTAATTATTGGATTATTCATCGTATTGGCTCCTTAAGATGCAGGAACAGTAATAACTACACGTGCTACTGGGTTCAACCAACGGTGTACGGTAGAGTCCAGATCACTGGCACCAGCGGCGCTATCAGTATCACCAAGCGCATTGCGGTGGATGTGTACTGGGCCATCTTCACCATCTTCAATTTCGCCATTAACGATTTGTGCACCCACACCCGTGCCACCTGTACCCAAATCAACAATACGAGTTGGAGCGCCGCCACCGGCAACACCCGGTACGCCATATCCACCCAGCGAATTTCCGGTCCCAGCTTCAACAACATCTGTACGGGCACTATTTAGTTCATCGTTAAGCTCAGTACCGGCATCGTATGCATTAAGGTAATAAGTGTAGGTACCCGGCTCGGTTGGAATTTCAATACTGTCCATACCAACAAAAGCGTCGTTAGTAGGTATTAGCATGGAAAGTAGCGAAAGATATGGCTTGTCCATAGTATCGAAGGGATAGCTTAACGTAGCTTTCGGCGCGAGAAGTCCGCCAAAACGGTGCCACGTATTTGAACCATTGTCGGTATCAACAGGGCCGAGTAACGCTTCAAAGTTTGCGCCACTTGAATCAGCATTTTGTTCGTCGTCAATAACACCAGCTTCAGCTAACCACGCTAGAGCTGATGACGCAGGTTGCCCAACTTCAAAGGCATCGACGGTGTCATCGTGAGCTATGACTAAGCGCGGCGTAAAACTCTGCGCCTGAGTCAGGTTGGTAATTTCAATGTCTAAAGTGACAGCTTGGCTTACTGATACTGCTGCTAGCGACAAAAGCGTTGCGCTAGCAAGTTTAGTGAATTTCATTTTATTGTCCTTATTTATGGCTTAAATCGCATAAAAATTTAGGGCAGTAAAATGTCCAATTCATCACAGAACTTTCACAAAACGCACACAGATTCGTCTCAATAAATAACAGTGCTGTTATAAATTCTGAATTTATATTTTTTAAAAAAATTGTAATCACTGTGAAAGAAAACCACGAACACACTGGTCTTGTTTTTTATTGGCGAATTAGGAGCGAGATATGATCCTTATCATCTACAGTGGAAATAAGTTTCAACAGAACATATCGCAATGCTTAAGTAAGCATAGCTTTCTTTACGACGCAGTCTCTAATTTTCAATCCGCAGAGTCGCTGCTTAAGGCGCAGCATTATTCGCTCGTTATTGTTGAGTCGCATGGAAATATTATCTGTCTTAATCGTATAAAAGGCCTTGTTGATACGAACCCCGAAAGTTGGGTGATGGCAGTGGAAAGTGACGCGATGACAGACGATGTGGCCGACGAAGAGGTAGATGAAGCAAACTACTATGAAGTAGGCGTAGATGATTATCTATCAGGGCCATTTGATGCACGTATGTTTATTGCCCGTATTCGCTCCCATATGCGCAGAAGTATGCCTAGCCAAGAACATTTAAGACCATCTCAAGGTAGTGAAGAGCGCATCGAAATAGGACCCCTTAAAATCGACCAGCGATTTCATAGCGTAACCTTAAATGGCCAAGTGCTAACGTTAACGGCTAGGGAGTTTGCGCTACTGGATTATTTTTGTCGTCATCCAAACCAAGTTTTTTCTCGCAATCAATTGCTCAGTGAGGTGTGGGGCTATAACCACGAAGGCTACGAGCACACGGTGAATACCCATATAAATCGGTTACGCACTAAGCTTGATAAAATCAACAGTATTGAAAATGGCGGACAGCTAGTAGAAACCGTCTGGGGTGTGGGTTACAAGCTGAACGTCAATGGATATATAGCGAAAGCGCTTATTGCATGAGTGTTGTTTAGCTCACCCATGCCCTATCAGGCATGAGAGTTCAAAATTAACTTAAATTAGAAACAGCGTCGCAGTACCTAAGAAAGCAAAAATACCCACTACATCGGTTATCGTAGTTAAGATAACACTGCCAGCTAGGGCAGGGTCTATCTTAAGACGCTTCATGATCATAGGTAAGGTTGCGCCCGCTAAAGCAGCTGCAATCATGTTTACCATCATGGCAAAGGCAATAATTACGCCCAGCATGTAATCTTGTTTCCATAACGCGATGACAGAGGCAATAAGCACCGCCCAAATGGCACCGTTTAAAAAGCCGATGGATATTTCTTTACTGATAAGCCATCGTGAGTTACTCGCGTTAACATGGCCTAGTGCCATACCGCGAATAACTAGCGTTAGCGTCTGATTACCCGCTACACCGCCCATACTGGGGACAATGGTATTTAATATAGCTAACACAGCCAGTTGGCTGAGCGTTGCTTCAAATAGATCACTCACCATCGCAGCCATTAGCGCCGTCACTAAGTTTACCGCCAGCCACACCGAGCGTCGTTTGGTACTTTGCATAACGGGTGCAAAGGTATCTTCGTCATCATCAAGACCCGCCATACTCATCATCGAGTGCTCGGCGTCCTCACGAATAATATCAACCACGTCATCAATGGTAATTCGGCCCACTAAGCGATGGTTTTCATCTACAACAGGTGCTGAAAGCCAATTGTATCGCTCGAACAGGCTTGCCACTTCATCGTCTGGCATATTCACAGGAATCGCTTCAGATTCCTCGTCCATAACGTCAGACACTTTATCGTCGGTATCTGCGGTGAGTAAACGGGTAACCGGAACGATACCAACAAGGTTGTCAGTTCGGTTTACCACGTAAAACGTATCCGTATTCTCAGGTAGCTCGCCTTTTAAGCGGATATAGCGCAGAACCACGTCAATGGTCACATCTGGACGTAATGTGATGGTGTCGGTGTTCATGATGAAACCAGCGGTTTCCTCACCGTAAGACAGCGCTTGCTCTGCGCGCACGCGATCTTGTGCATCCATCGAATCTAGAATATCGGCCAATACTGGCTCGGGAAGGCTGCTTAGCGTCTCTGCTAAGTCATCGGTATCCATCTCTTCAAGTGCGTCAACCACATTAGCGGGAAGCATTTTTGTAATGATACCGTTTCGAACATCGTCAGACAGTTCTTCTAAAATGTCGCCGTGAAAGTCACCATCAATGAGCTCCCATAATTCGTCACGGGTTCTGCTAGGGCTAGATTCAAGAATGTGGGCGACGTCTGAAGGCGGTAATTCAAGCAGAAGCTTACGTACAGATACGAATTGACCGTTGGTCAACGCAGCGTTGAGTGCGCGTAACTGAGTTTGTACGTATTTAGAAACAAGCGCTTCTGCCATAAGGCGTTATTCCTACAAGCTAAAAGATGAACAATGCAGGCCATAGAGCCTAAGTGGGCGTAGAATATCGCAATTATGATGAGTCTGTCATGATAATTGCGTAGGTTTTGCGCAGGATTTTAAGATAACTGCGCTAAGTGTTGATTAATTGGTCAATGGATTGGGCAAGTAAGACTATTCGTCTTCGTTAAATCTGCCCTCAATAAGCTCTTCAATAGCTGCAAGTGCATCAACAGCATCACTGCCGTCCACAATCACGTCTACCTGTTCACCTTGATGGCTTTCAAGCATCATTAATCCCAATACACTGCTTGCGTCTGCTTCTTTATCGCCTTTTTTTAAGATGATTTTAGCGTCGAATTGATTAGCCAGTTTAACCAGTTGGGTCGCCGCTCTTGCATGCAACCCTAACTTATTGACGATAGTTAGCGTTTTTTGAATAGTCATTACTGATTCAGCTCTCTATGGCGAATTTGTACATCAGGGTGTATTTCACTGAAGGTTTTCGACAGGGTCTGTGCGATATAAACCGAACGGTGTTGGCCACCAGTACAGCCAATTGCTACGGTTACGTAACTTCTGTTATTGCGCTCTAAATGAGGCAGCCATGTCGTTATTAAATTCTGAATTTGCCAAATGAACTTGGTCACTACAGGCTGCGACCCCAAAAATACTTCTACTGGTGCGTCTAATCCGGTCAAATGTTTAAGATCGGGCTCCCAATGGGGGTTAGGTAAAAAGCGGGCATCAAAAACGTAATCCGCATCTTTAGGAATACCGTGCTTAAAGCCAAACGACTCAAACACAAGCACAAGGCGTGAGCTTTTCTTACCCAGGATACGCTCTCGAATTAACTCAGCCAGTTGGTGAATGGTAAGCTTATCTGTGTCTAAATATAAATCTGCGCGTTCAGCAATAGGAGCAAGTAGGGCAGACTCGGCTTTAATGGCTTCTGAAAGCGATTTATTAAGCTTGGCGAGAGGGTGAAGGCGACGTGTTTCGCTAAAACGCTTAACCAGTACATCATCGCTCGCGTCAATGTAAACAATGGTCATCGACCACGAAGAAGGCAGGTAGTCTAGAATTTCTACCAAATCGTCAGGATTTTTAGGTAAGTTTCTCACATCGATACTTACCGCAACCTGATCGTACTCGTCAACAACTGTATGGGTTAAGGTGGGAAGTAAGTTTACCGGGATATTATCAACACAGTAATAACCTAAATCTTCCAATGCGCGAAGTGCGACAGACTTACCAGACCCCGAACGACCACTGATTATTATCAGCTTCACCTACTTTCTCCCTAATACTCTGGTTTTATCACATACGCGTTGTTGAATTAGGCGCCTACTAAACGGTTAATAGGCGCTTAATGTTTAACTTAATGCAGATAGAATATCGTCGCTTGTCGTTGCGCGACGTATTGCTTTAATCGTTTCTTTGTCGCTTAGTTTACCAGCCACGGTGGCCAGCGTTTGAAGGTGTCCTTCGGTCTGTTCCTCAGGAACGAGTAGCGCAAAAAAGATGTCTACGGGTTTCTCGTCAAGGGCGTCGAAGTCAATTGCTGGCGTGCTGGTTACAACAATGGCAATCACTTTCTCGAGGCCCGGCAGGCGTCCATGGGGCAGGGCGATACCATTGCCAATGCCTGTACTACCCATACGCTCTCGAGCCATCAAACTGTTGAGTACCGTTGCCTGATCAATGTTCTCGTTTTGCTTGGCAGCGATATCAGCGATGATCTCAAGAATTCGCTTTTTACTATTACACTGAACCGCACACTCGGTGCGGTCCAGACTTACGATGGCTTGTATATCCATGCTTAATTAACTACTAATGTTTTTTCAGTTTTTCCTTATGCTTGATTACCTGCCGGTCGAGTTTATCAACCATGCTGTCAATCGCCGCATACATGTCGGTATTTTCTGAGGATGCGAATACTTCAGCGCCACTTAAATGAACGGTCGCCTCGGCTTTTTGATTTAATTTTTCAACGTTCAGGATGACATGCACATTAGAAATGTGATCAAAGTGACGTTCAAGTTTGCTGAACTTCGTATCGACATAATTACGCAAAGAGTCGGTGATTTCGACATGATGACCAGTAAGGTTGATTTGCATATTTCGTCTTCCTTATATTATTAAGCCCGATTAAATAAGGCTTTTGCGTTGGTTCGACGGCGGGATCGACAACGATTCCCGGTACTTTGCTATTGTTCGCCGGGCAACTTTAATGCCTTGTTCGGCCAACAATGAAGCAATCTTGCTATCACTTAGCGGCTTGCTAGGCTTTTCAGCGGCCACTAATTTCTTGATCAATGCACGAATCGCTGTAGATGAACATTCACCACCAGACTCTGTTGCAACGTGGCTTGAGAAGAAATACTTCAATTCGAAGATTCCACGTGGCGTATGCATGTACTTTTGCGTTGTCACTCGCGAAATAGTGGATTCGTGCATATCTACCATTTCTGCGACATCATTTAGCACCATTGGTTTCATCATTTCCGGGCCGTGCTCAAAAAAGCCCATTTGCTGCTGCACAATGCAGTTTGCAACCTTCATTAAGGTTTCGTTACGAGATTCAAGGCTCTTTATGAACCACTTAGCCTCTTGCATGTGTGAGCGGATGAATTGTGAATCGCTACTATTCTTGGCACGGCGACTCATTGCAGCGTATTGTTGATTTACGCTTAACTTAGGCAGACTGTCGGGGTTCAGCTCAACCACCCAACGGCCATTTTTCTTGGTTACTGAGACATCAGGAATAACGTACTCAGGCTCTTTAGTAACTAAAGCACTACCTGGGCGAGGATTCAAGGTTTGCAGTAAACGCATTGCCTCGCGTAGCTGATCTTCTTTCAATCGGCTTTTACGCATAAGCGTACGATAGTCTTTGCTGCTCAGTAAGTCAGAGTACTCTTCAATCAGTTGCTTTGCTTCAGCAAGCCACGGTGTGTCTTCTGAAAACTGGCGCAATTGCACCATCAAACATTCTTGTGGAGAGCGTGAGCCAGAACCAATAGGGTCAAACATCTGAATGCGCTTAAGCACACATTCTATTTCGTCCATTTCAATCGGCTCTTCCATATCATCATCGTTAACCGCTTCTAAAATATCATCAAGGGTAACGGTTAAATAACCTGACTCGTCGATAGAGTCGATGATTGCTGTAGCGATTGCGCGATCGGTATCCGAGAAATGGGTAAGGCGCATTTGCCAAAGAAGGTGTTCTTGAATATCTTCAGTAGTCTCACCTTGGAAGATTTGCTCGTCGTCATTGGATGGACCCGGAGCAGGCGAAGATGAAGCAGAGTAGTATTCGTCCCATGTGCTGTCGATTGGCAGCTCATCGGGAAGATCGTTTTTCTCAAGTGCATCGCCGGCTTCTAGTGTGTCACTAGATGCAGAAGCAGTGGCCTCAGAGCCGCTGTCATCGTTGTCGATATTGTTCTTTTCTAGTTGCGGCTCGTCGTTACCTTCTTCAACTTCTAATAGCGGATTAGAATCGAGCGCTTCTTGGATCTCTTGTTGAAGATCAAGTGTAGAAAGCTGCAGCAGTTTAATGGCCTGCTGAAGCTGTGGTGTCATGGTAAGTTGTTGGCTAAATTTTAGCTGTAAAGATGGTTTCATCTACGTCTTATTTAAATGCTCTAAATTGAATATACCAGAGCGAAACTGAAAAATGGCAATTCGGTTACATTAACTATAGCCTGAATTGTTCGCCTAGGTATACATCCCTTACTTTTTGATTACTTAAAACCTGTTCCGCCGTTCCTTGCGCAATAAGCTCGCCATGACTCACAATGTACGCCTTTTCACAAACATCCAATGTCTCTCGTACGTTATGGTCTGTGATAAGGATTCCAATACCCCTATCGCGAAGATGTTGTATTATCTTCTTTATATCATTAACTGATATTGGATCAACACCAGCAAATGGTTCGTCTAACAAAATAAATTGCGGTTTTGCTGCCAGAGCGCGGGCAATCTCAACGCGACGGCGTTCGCCCCCTGACAAACTCATCCCCGTACTATTACGTATATGGTTAATATTAAATTCATCAAGTAGCGCATCTGCTTCTTCTTCTTGCTGTTGTGAATTTAAATCTTTACGGGTTTGCAAAATGGCCATGATATTTTCATGCACTGTGAGTTTTCTGAAAATAGAGGCTTCCTGCGGTAGGTAGCCAATTCCGCGGCGTGCACGCTCGTGCATGGGCTGATGAGTTAGCTCATTGTCGTCGATTTCAATCTTGCCTTTATCCAGATTCACTAAACCAACAATCATGTAAAATGTGGTGGTCTTACCAGCGCCATTTGGGCCAAGAAGACCAACAATTTGACCCGTTGAGACAGACAGACTTACATCTCGAACAACCTGTCTTGACTTGTAAGCCTTAGCAAGATTTTTAGCGCTCAAAGTTGCCATTGCTATTCATTGCCCTCGTTGTCTTTTTTGTCTTTCTTAGACGAAGTTTTGCGAATGGTCTCAGGTGTGAATACTGTGGTCACTCGACCCTCACCATCCTTACCTGCTCCGCCAGTCGCTAGCAATTGCTCGGTAATCATATCGAACGTGATGTTGTCACCCTGTACTTTACTGGTGTCTTGTTTCAACTCTGCGTTTCCGGCAAGAGAAATCGTTCGGTTCACCACTTCATAGCGTATTTCATTAGCTTTTGCCGAAACTGGCGTGCCGTCTTCCAATTGCTGGGAATAGCTTGCAGGCTTTCCTCTAGCAATAAATATTTCACGACCACCACCGTCAGTGGCAATTACTTCCACTTCGTCAGCTTCAATAACCAAAGAGCCTTGAGTTATGAGTACGTCGTCTTTGTACAACGCGGTTTTATTTTTACCGTCGATAAACTGGGTGTTCGAGCCTATTTTTATGGGCTGCGAAAAGTCATCTTCACTGGCGTGTACCGCACCGCTAGCGATGGCAAGCAATAAACTAGTTGCTAGGGGAATAAGTGGTTTGTACATGATCTAAAAGCTCGTATTCTTGTGTGCGTAAATTCGCGTTAAACCCATTACTTAAAATGACATATTGGGTGCCCAGTATTTCAACGGGTTGGTCAGATGTCATTTGCTTGGTTTCTAAATTAATTTGAATGTACTCGGTCGATATACTTCTGACAAAGTCATCGCCAGTTTGGTTCTCAATATTAACTTGGTTTTCCAGCTGGATTAGCTCGTTATTGTATAGTGTACCTTCATCAGCGGTTACCACCCATGGTGATGACGCGTTTTCTGTATAAAGGGTGTATTTAGGTTGCTGAAACAATACAAAGCCAAGCTGGTCGTAATGCTCCATCGACTCTGCAAATACTTTGTGATTTAACTCACCGTCTTGATTGTACAGCGTAGTGGTTAGATTTTTTGCTTTGTAGGCGGGCTTTAGCGCATCGTTTTCACGATTCCCCTGCGTTTCAGGCTGCTCTTCCATCCACGTAGGGATGTACATCAGCATCGCCAGAATAAATAGCGCCGATATACTTAATCCTAAGCGATTAAAGCCAAACAGGCTCATACACTAGCTCCAAAAATCTCATTTGCTACCCCTTTGGCCTGCAAAATGGTATCCGATATTTCTCGGACCGCGCCAAACCCACCGGGAAGGGTCGTAATCCAGTTTGCTTGTTTTGCTACGTAAGGATGGGCATCGGCAACCGCAATTTTAACTGCAACGTGCTTGTACATACCCGTATCTGGCATGTCATCACCTACCGCAGCCACTTCGTCAGTGTTTAACTCAAGGCGTTTCATCAGGTCGCTAAGCGCGTCTGCTTTATTCTCTTCGCCTTGAATTATATGTGCAACATTCAGTGCCTTCATTCTATTTTCAACAATGGCAGAGCGACGTCCAGTAATAACCGCGACATTCACTCCATTGCTCACTAGCGCTTTTACACCATATCCATCACGGGTATGGAATGCTTTAAGTTCTTCACCGTCGTTACCTAAGTAAATTCGGCCATCTGAGAACACACCATCAACGTCGCATACCAGCAACTTTATCTTGGCTAGTTTTGCGAAAAGCGAGTCATTTATTTCCGTGTACAAGGTGGTTGTCATTTAAAGCACTCCTGCTTTTAGTAGCATATGCATGTTAAAAGCCCCAACAGGTTTGCGCTTATCGTCAGTAACCATTAACGCACTAATTTTATGGGTTTCCATCAAATTCAGGGCTTCTACAGCCAGCTGACCTGCGGTGGTAGTCTTGCCGCCCTTAGTCATTACTTCTTCTACTGTCGCACTGTGTACGTCTACGCGGGCATCGAGAATTCGTCGTAGGTCGCCATCCGTAAAGACGCCTGTCAGTGTACCGTCTGCCGCTATCACGCCTGTCATACCCAACCCCTTTTTAGATATTTCCAGCAGTGCGTCAGCGACAGAAGCACTGGCATGGACAAGGGGGATATCACTGCCGCTTAGCATGATATCGCTAACTTTAAGCAGAAGTTTTCTGCCTAAGCTACCGCCTGGGTGCGAAAGCGCAAAGTCATCTGAGGTGAAACCTTTTTGGTCGAGCAATGCTACCGCAAGCGCATCACCCATAACCAGTGTGGCGGTTGTGCTTGACGTAGGAGCAAGACCTAGCGAACACGCTTCTTTTTCAACGCTGATATCAAGCACGACATCTGCGTGTTGCCCTAATGAACTGGAAGCACTGTTGGTCATGGCGACCACCTGTATGCCTAAGCGCTTAACTACGGGCAATAAGTTAACTAGCTCGTTAGTCTCGCCAGAATTAGAGATGGCGAGTAAGACATCGCCTTTGCTTAGCATGCCCAAGTCGCCATGGTTGGCTTCACCAGGGTGCATGAAAAACGCAGGAGTACCTGTACTGGCAAGCGTAGCGGCAATTTTATTTCCGATATGCCCAGACTTTCCCATACCACTCACGACAACTTTACCCTTGCAGGCAAAGAGAATATTACAGGCAGCGATAAATTCATTGTTTAAGCGCTCTGCCAGATTAGCAATAGCTTGAGTTTCAATTTCAATAACGCGCTTCGCTGAGTCGATATAGTTCATCTGAGTTTGTGTATTCATGATTATCCGAATAGCCAGAATTGATAGCCGATAAAGCAAGCCAGAAGTATGAATCCATTTGTTCTTGATATTGTACGTTTGCCGATTAAATCGAAGCTGAACAAGAACAGTAATAATGTTAAACCAAGCATTACGTACATATCTCGGTTGTAAACGTCAGGGTCCAGGATACCAGGCGCGATTAACCCGGGCATGCCAAGTACGGCAAGCAGGTTGAAGATATTTGAGCCGATGATATTACCCAGTGCTAAATCGTCTTCACCTTTCAGTACACCCGCAACACTTGCTGCTAGTTCAGGTAGACTTGTACCAAACGCAATAATCGTTAGTCCGATAACCAAATCCGAAATGCCCATGTATCTGGCAATTTCTACTGCTGAGTTCACCAAAAAGTGAGCACTTAATGGCAGTATTACAAGGCCTACACCAATCCAAATGAGGGCTGACGTATTTGAAACGCCTTTGGGGATTTCATCTGCGGTTTCCGCAACCAGAGGGTCTTCTTTATCTACCTGTAGCGACAACCACGCCATCATTGCCAGTACGAAAATGAACAGGCCTAGTAGGATAATGCCTTCATAAGACTTAAGTTCACCGTCAAACATAAAGCCAATGGCAATCAATGAGATGATAAGGAGTGCTGGAAGTTCGCGCTTTAACGTTGTTGATGAAACAAGCAATGGTTTCACTAGCGCGGTTATACCTAAAACTAGCGCGATGTTCGTGATGTTAGAACCTAGCGCGTTACCCACGGCGGTGTTCATATTGCCATTTGCGGAGGCTATGGCGGAAACCACAATTTCAGGTGCCGAAGATCCCATAGCGACAATCGTTAGTCCGATCATCATTGGAGAAATGCCGATGTTTTTTGCTAATGCTGAGGCGCCATATACAAACCGGTCAGCGCTCCAACTCAGCACAATCAGCCCAACAAGAAAAATGACAATGTTTAAAAGCACAACAACCTGTAATAGAAAGTATTTCGCTAGATTGTCGCAAAAAGAGTGCCATTTGCCTATGCTCGCAGCGTTTTATTTTCGCCAAATACTGTCAATTGACGTAAATTTCCGCTGAACACGCAAATTAGGTCGCACTTACACACACAAGACTTCATATTCAGTTTCAGTTAAGAAACAACAAAATAGGATGGAGTCAATGTTAAGCGTAAAGATTGCTAGGGAAGGTTAGGCACTTGGGCGTGAGATACCGAATACCAGTCCGCATAGATAATTGCCCACTCAGAAGGCGCTGGCAAGTTTCCTAGCGAAGCGTGGGAATGCAGGAATGGCTGTTCCCTTTCAAATTCCCAGAATGAAGCTAGGAAGCTTGCCAGACCTTCCCGAAGGGCGAGTTTAAAATGTCCGTACTCTTCTTAATCGAACATAACTTGTAACTTTTTGACTTTGGCGAGGGGCTTGAAAAAGCGTACAATGCCCTTAAATTACACCGCCCAGACAAAGTGTTCTATACCGTGTCTGGCGATAGAAATCCAAAAAAGTACACTGGAGAGTAAACTTTTTTGATTTCATGCGCTCATAAAGTAAACTGTGCAGTAAACCTTAAGAGTGGATCAAGTGAAGGCACAGAAATTGAATACTCACTTACTCTTATAATTTTAAAATTTTCTAAGTGGATTGAACGCGTTATTTTATAAGCTCTCAATCCAACGTCAGGGGTCGACATTTAAGTAACTATGGATCATTTAGTTGAAGTAGATAACCTTACCTTTAAGCGCGCTGATCGCATCATTTATGATGGGATATCGCTAAAGGTACCCAAAGGCAAAATTACTGCGGTAATGGGGCCAAGTGGTATAGGTAAAACCACGCTGCTGCGCCTTATTGGCGGGCAGTTAACGCCAGATGAAGGTGACGTTAGGTTCGACGGCGATTCGATTGTTTCTATGTCGAGAAAAACGCTATATGAGACACGTCGTAGAATGAGCATGCTTTTTCAAAGTGGTGCGCTTTTTACCGATATGAGTGTGTTCGATAACGTGGCGTTTCCACTTCGCGAACATACAAAACTTTCTGAAGACGTTATTGCGACAATTGTCGCTTTAAAGCTACAGGCAGTAGGATTGCGCGGTGCAGCTCAATTAATGCCTAGTGAATTGTCTGGTGGTATGGCGCGCAGGGCTGCTTTGGCAAGGGCAATTGCACTAGATCCAGATTTAATCATGTACGACGAACCCTTTGCCGGACAAGATCCTATATCAATGGGTGTGCTGGTTAAGCTTATTCGTGAATTAAACGACGCACTTAATCTAACCAGTATTGTGGTGACTCACGATGTCACTGAAGTACTGACCATTGCCGATTATATTTATATCTTAGCTGACAAGCGGGTTATCGGTGAAGGAACGGCGCAGCAAATCAAAGAAAGTGACTCTGAATTAGTCCAACAGTTCTTGAAAGGAAAAGCAGATGGTCCGGTACCATTTCATTATCCTGCACCTGATTTGAAAGCAAGCTTCTTGGGGGCAGATAAATGAAGTTCTTCCAATCAATAGGCGCTAAAACGATAGGGAAGGTCACTGCGGTTGGTCGAGCAGCTCTTATGTTGTTTGGTGCATTAATCGCTGTTCCTAGGCTTAAAAATGTACCGTTGGTGATTAAGCAATTGTATGTAGTGGGCGTTCAGTCGCTGCTAATTATTATGGTGTCGGGGTTATTCATCGGCATGGTAATGGCGCTACAAGGCTACACCATTTTGGTTGATTATGGCGCAGAAGGTAGCTTAGGCCCCATGGTCGCACTTTCATTGTTAAGAGAGCTTGGTCCGGTAGTTACCGCATTGCTTTTTGCTGGGCGAGCTGGCTCAGCCTTAACAGCTGAAATAGGCTTAATGAAAGCCACTGAGCAGCTGAGTAGTTTAGAGATGATGGCGGTAGACCCGCTACGACGTATTGTCGCACCGCGTTTTTGGGCGGGAATGTTAGCGATGCCTATGCTTGCCATTATTTTCAGTGCCATTGGTATTTTAGGCGGCCACTTAGTGGGTGTTGATTGGTTAGGCGTTGATGCAGGCAGCTACTGGTCAATTATGCAATCGACAGTAGATTGGAACCAGGATGTCATAAACGGCGTAATAAAAAGCCTCGTGTTTGCCTTGGTTGTGACGTGGATTGCCATATTTAAAGGTTACGATTCTATTCCAACATCGGAAGGGATCAGCAAAGCGACTACCGAAACGGTGGTCTATTCATCATTAGCAGTATTAGGGCTGGACTTCGTGCTAACCGCCCTTATGTTTGGTATCGAGTAGGGGATCGGAATGAGTAAGTATAAAACGGAAGTAATGGTTGGTGTGTTTGTCATGCTTACAATCGGTGCGTTGTTGTTATTGGCACTGAAAGTAGCAAACCAAACGGTAGCCACCGAAGGCGATACCTACACGTTATACGCAAAATTCGACAATATTGGCGGCTTAAAGCCGAGATCGGCAGTAAAGGTTGGTGGGGTAACGGTTGGCCGTGTGTCATCGATTACGCTAGACCAAGAAGATTTTACGCCAGTGGTTGAGCTGTCAATTTTAAATGAATACAACGGCTTTCCAGAAACCAGCTCTGTGTCTATTTTGACCTCGGGTTTGCTAGGCGAACAGTATGTTGGCTTCCAACCTGGCTTCTCTTTCGACGGTGTCGCTAATTTACAGAATGGCGATTACCTTCAGGATACTAAGTCAGCTTTGGTTCTTGAAGATCTCATTGGTCAGTTCTTATTTAATCGCGGAAGCGACGAAGACTAATCGCAGTATTACGGCCAGACGTATATTACCAAGTCGTTAAATTATTCCAGCGGCGTGATGAAACTTATTGGATTGCCATCAGGTCTGCTAAATAGAGTTTTAAGTTAGGAGAGTAATTTTGAAAAAGTTTATGGTAGCACTTGGCATCTTCATGATGTCTGTAGCGGGCATAGCGAATGCACAAGAAGTTAATGAACAAAACCCGTATGAATTGGTTCAAGACGTAGCAAACCGCACGTTTGAGCGCATCAAAGCGAACCAAGCAGCGATCAAAGCTGATCCTGAAATGCTACGCACTATTATGGAAGAAGAATTAGTACCTCATATCGACTACAAATTCGCTGCTTTTATGGTACTAGGTAAACACTTTAAGTCAGTACCTCAAGAGAAGATGGGCGAGTACATCAGCGTATTTCGTCAATATTTGGTAACAACCTACGCTGTGGCAATGGGCTACTACGACAACCAAGAAGTCATCTTTGAGCCTGAATCATCTTTTGATGATAAAAAATCAGTAACAGTGCGTGCAGTGGTTCAAGATCCAAACCGCCCTGAAATCAAAATTGCTTTTAAAGTTCGTAAAGATAGTAAAACGAACGAGTGGAAAGCCTACGATATGGTTGCTGAAGGCATCAGCATGCTAAACAGCAAGCGTAGCGAATTTGAATCAATCCTTCGTCAAGACGGTATCGATGCAGTTATCGCACTAATGCGCGACAAAATTGGTAAGCCAGTTGAGCTTAAGCAAGGTGAACCAATCGAAATCGAAGGAGAGGCTGAGTGAGCCTATTCGAGGTAAACGACAAAGGCAATGTAGTGGTTCACGGTCATCTTGACCGTGAAACGCTGTCGAAGAATTTCTGGGATAGTTTGAACGGAAATGAGCGTAGCACCTTGATTAACAATAAAAGATGTCTTGTTGATTTAAGTGATGTTGAGCGCGCAGACAGTGCAGGTTTGGCTTGGCTTATTAATGCCGCTAGGGATGCAAAGCAAAATGGTGTTAGCATGAGCCTATATAAAATGCCTGAGAAGCTACGTAAGCTTGCTAAAATAAGCGACGCAGATAGCTTTTTACCCGTAGAATAAACACCCGTTAGCGAATTAAGAAGTAAGTTATGGAATTGTCTGAAATTGAAAAAATCTTGAAAGATGCGTTAGACCTTCACGAAGTCCATGTAAAGGGCGAAGGTTCGCATTTTAATATTATTGCGGTAAGCGATGCTTTTAACGAAATGAGCCGTGTGAAGCGCCAGCAAGCGGTATATGCGCCTTTGGCTGATAAAATTGCAGACGGCAGCATGCATGCAATTACCATCAAGACGTTTTCAGTAAAAGACTGGGAGCGTGAGCGCCAGTTTAATATTCCTCAATAATAGGCGTAGCACGTGGATAAACTCGTAATTAAAAAGGGCCCTGCGCTCAACGGTACCGTGCGCATCTCTGGCGCTAAAAACGCGGCCTTGCCATTGTTGATGACAAGCTTGCTGACCGACTCTCCTTGTCGTTACACCAACGTTCCTCGTCTTCGTGACATCAATACTACGACGGCACTTTTGCGTGAATTAGGTGTTGAAGTCGCACTACCCGCACCTAACGATATCGTTATCGATGCGAGTACGCTACAAAGCGTTACAGCGTCCTATGAGTTAGTACGTACTATGCGTGCGTCTATCTTGGTACTTGGCCCACTGTTAGCTAAGCAAGGTAAAGCGAATGTCTCTTTGCCCGGTGGCTGTGCTATAGGTGCGCGCCCGGTAAATCTTCATTTAACTGGCCTTGAAAAGATGGGCGCGAAGATTGAAGTAGACGAAGGCTATATTCGAGCCGAAGTCGATGGGCGTCTGAAAGGTGCGCGTATTTTCATGGATATGGTAAGCGTGGGTGCCACTGAAAACCTACTGATGGCAGCGGCGCTGGCTGACGGAACAACCATTCTTGAAAACGCGGCACGCGAGCCCGAAATCGTTGATTTAGCAAACTGTCTTATTCAGATGGGCGCGAAAATTAGCGGTGCAGGAAGCGATAAAATAACCATTGAGGGCGTGGAAACCTTAAACGGTTGTGATTATGCAGTGCTGCCTGACCGTATAGAAACCGGTACTTTCTTGGTAGCGGCCGCTGTGACAGGTGGGAAAATACGCTGTACTCATGCGGCGCCAGATACATTAGATGCGGTGCTAGATAAGCTAGAGCAGGCCGGAGCTAAAATCACCACTGGTGATGACTGGATAGAGCTAGACATGGAAGGGCGCAAACCGCAGGCTGTGCGAGTTAAAACCGCACCACACCCAGCATTCCCTACAGATATGCAGGCGCAGTTTGTTACCTTGAACTGCGTTGCCGAAGGCACGGGCGTAATTACAGAAACCATATTTGAAAACCGCTTTATGCACGTGCCAGAGTTACAACGTATGGGCGCAGAAATCGCGTTAGAAGCGAACTCAGCAGTGTCTAAAGGCAGCTCAAGCCTTAAAGGAGCTCCGGTAATGGCTACTGACCTGCGCGCGTCGGCAAGCTTGGTGATAGCTGGGCTCATCGCAGAAGGTGAGACTCACGTGAATCGCATTTATCACTTAGACCGTGGTTATGAAGCCATTGAAGAGAAGCTGGGTGGCTTGGGTGCCATCATTGAAAGAGTGAAAGAATAACTCAAGGTTTCGCACTTCTACGAAAAAGCGCCAGATAGAATATCTATCTGGCGCTTTTTTTGTGTCTATTATCTATGCGGGCTGGTATTAAATCTTCACGTTCTAAACTTGGGAAGCCGAACTAATCTGCCAGCTCCAACAATACTTATTGACCAGCGCGAAGCTCTGCAACCGTTGCCGTAAGAGTAATTGAACGCCCGTCGCGGCTGAGCTCAATTTCAAGTTCTGTACCGGGCTCGGTTTCGGCAATCATATCCAACGTTTTTGATGCGCTTTCTAAACGTACGCCGTCTATGGCTACTATGATGTCGCCAGGGCGGATACCCGCGATATCGGCAGGGCTGCCTTTAGCTACTGCTGAAACGTCTATGCCTGGTCGGTTGCGGTTTTCACCGCCAACAAAACCAAGCTGCCCGCGAACAACACGTCCATTGCTGATAATTTCATCCATGACTCGCTTAGCTAATTCGTAAGGCACGGCAAAGTTAATACCGTCTACATTGCGAGCGCGATTATTTGAATCTAGCACTTGGAAGTTGGCGTTAGTGATACCCAGCAAAATACCATTGCTATCTACCAGCGCACCACCAGAATTACCTTGGTTCAAAACTGCGTCGGTTTGAATGAAATCAACATAATTAGATAGACCATTTCGTCCGGCTCTGCTTACTATGCCTTGAGTAATGGTTTGTCCCAAATCGAAAGGATTACCAATCGCCATCACCACATCACCCACATGGGTGTCAGGTTCTGACACCTGAGGAATAATGTGCAGGTTATCAGCGGTGACTTTTAACACGGCAAGGTCGGTCAGTGGGTCGGTGCCCACAATTTGCGCTTCCAAAATACGTCCATCTTGAACCGCTACGTAAATGCTATCGGCATCTGCAACTACGTGGTGACAGGTAAGCAAATAGCCATTTTCTGTCATGATAACGCCAGAACCCAAATTGGTGCGCCCACGAGATTGATTTCTGAATAGGCCTGAACCGTTCTCAATACTGACGCTGTAGATATTGACTACTGCAGGCGCAGAGCGACTTAGAGCAGTAAAATAGCTTTCGCGACTAGCGCTTACTGAGGGGGAGTTAAAGAACCCTTGGGCAAGGCCTTTGCCTTGACGTAGATCGGGTAGGAAAACTAACAGTAATGCAGCAACAGCTACGCCAAGAAATACAGATTTTAGTAAGAAGTTAAAAATTGAGCGGCCAGTCACAAATCACACTTTTTGTTATCTGTCGCACTTAATTAATACGTGCCGTTAACTCAGCACTACTTCACAATCTTAAAGCGCAACATTCTTAAATTATCATCTTACGGCAAAGGATATCACTTTATTTAATAAACTACCGTAATGAAACGCAAATTTTGTGCAACTCAATTTGCACTAGCATGTACTTCAAAACCTTTCATGCTGTTCATACAGCCTTATTTACGTGGACATAGGTGTAGCTCAAGAATGCGGCTTATCAGAGGAGTCCGTAAAGAAGCCCCGTTAGGAAGCTAGGAGCACACTGTTTTCAACGGTTATCATTTGAAAACAAAAACGGCGCTTATAAAGCGCCGTTTTTATGCCAACCCTCAGCTTGGACACCAACGCGTCTGAGCTGAGGATGTAATTGAAGAGCTACATTGCTACTGTCTGATTACCAAATAAAGCGTAGAGTTTCCACGTTTTACATTGAGTGCGATAACGCCTTTGGCTTCGTCTAGTGCATTTCTGAACTCTGCAACCGTAGACGTACGTACGCGGTTAACGCCGATTATCACATCATCAGATTGAAGGCCAATTCGCGCCGCAGGCGCACCGCGCTCGATATCAGAAACCACTACACCAGCATTACCAGCATCGTCAGTGCCGTTAGACAGGGTTGCACCTTCTAGGGCTGGGTGAATTTGAGCAGCCGTCACTGTCGTGTCTGTAGCGTCATCTAATACAACATCTACATTCATTTTCTTACCTTTGCGCATAACGGTGAGCTCAACTTCAGCGCCCGCGCCCATACTCGCAATTTTTGCGCGCAGTTCTTGGAAGCTATGAAGTTTACGACCATTAATGGCAGTAATAATATCACCGGCTTGCAGACCACCTTTTTCAGCAGCCGAGTCTGGCTGCACTTCGCTCACGAACGCACCAATGTTCACTTCCGCATTCATGGCTTCGGCAAGGCCCGCGTCAATATCGCTACCTAAAATGCCTAGAAGGCCACGGCGAACTTCACCAAATTCTGCAATTTGATCAATTAGGCTTTTCATCATATTGGCAGGAATAGCAAACCCAATACCGACGTTGCCGCCGTTAGGACCAAAAATAGCGGTGTTGATACCAACCAGTTCACCGTGAAGGTTGACCAATGCGCCACCTGAGTTACCGCGGTTAATTGCCGCGTCAGTCTGAATGAAGTCTTCATAACCACCAATGTTTAAACCTGAGCGACCTAAAGCACTAACGATACCTGAGGTAACGGTTTGTGATAGACCGAATGGGTTGCCAATGGCTACTACGAAATCACCAACGCGCAGCGCGTCAGAATCGGCAAGCGGTAACGCTTTTAAATCATCAGGTTCAATTTTAAGTAGCGCGATATCGCTTTGCTCATCTGAACCTAGCTTTTTCGCCTTAAACTCGCGACCGTCAGTTAACTTAACAGTGATTTCATCTGCATTATCAACAACGTGGTTGTTGGTAACGACATAACCTTTATCGGCATCTATGATGACACCAGAACCAAGACCTCGGAAAGGGCGCTCTTGAACCTGTTCTTGCGGGGCGCCGAAGAAGTAGCGAAACATCTCGGGTACACGCTGCGTAGAGGTTTGTGTTCCTTCTACCGCAATGCTCACTACCGCTGGGGTAGCTTCTTCTAGCATAGGGGCTAAAGAGGGAACTTCATCTTTCTTATCAGAAAAGAACGGTAACGCCGCCTGTGTGCTAGCAGTAAAGCCCAATGAACTTACAACAACGGCAGACGCCAATAGACAATGGCGGAAAGACATTTTCATGTTCGCTTACACTCCTTCATGTTATATGCGACATAGCATGGTTTCACTAAAAGAGTCCGAGGTCGTGATAAAGTTCCCGATGTTACTGTTTTTCTGCGGTATTCTTATCAGATCCGCCGACGAACAGCCCAGAACCCGAGTTAGCGAAGTCTCTTGGCTGTGTGTCAGATACACGCTGAACTCTCGATTTGTCAGACCCTTTTAGGTTGTTACGTAAATATGTGGTTGCTTGTTCCCCATAAAAAGGAACTTTGCTGTCATCATCGCTGCCTTGCTCAAGCAGCAATTCATACTCTTCAATTTGTTGCTTCAAGGTTTCGCACTGGCTTTCAATGCTCTCTAAGCTTTGACGAGTTTGATGAATGTGGTGTTGCGCCTGCTGTGCGAGGATCTCTTTAACTTGCTTCTCAGTCTGTGCAGTATTGCCTGCGCCCTGCTTTTGTTGAAAAAAGCGACCTGCGAAAAAGCCAATAATTAACCCAACTACTAACAAAGCAAGAGATACTAACAATTCCATTATATTCTCCGAATCAATCTACATCTTGCAGCCGATCTTTACTTCTACGATCTAAAAGCTGCTTTCGACCATACGCTGAATATAGCAAGGTCGAACCCGAAAAGCGCATACATCGTGACATTTATTCGGTGTATGTCGAATTTCAATGTGAGATTCTACCGTGATTTCCATTAAAATTAAGGTCATAATTGAGAAATTCAAGCAGGTCGGTGCAGCAAGTGCCGCTATTGACTTTTGTACGGAGTGGTTTCGGCGATGACGCCATGGGAAAAATATCAGCTAGATCTTCAGTCGTCTGACTTTCATTACGACGCGGCGCAAGAAAATGCAGTAAAAGAACTTCAACGTTTGTTTGATGAACTTACCCAACCTGAAAAGAAAACGACGTGGCGGGTAAAGTTAAAAGCAGCGTTTGGGAAAGGCCATGCGAAGCCTGGTATCCAGGGCATTTACTTTTACGGTGGTGTAGGGCGAGGCAAAACCTATTTAGTAGATACATTCTACGACTGTTTGCCTTTCGAAAAGAAAATGCGCGTGCATTTTCACCGCTTTATGTACCGTGTGCACGATGAACTAAAGCAGCTTAAAAACGCACAAGACCCGCTAAAGCTGGTAGCGGCTAAGTTAGCAAAAGAAGCGCGGGTAATATGCTTTGACGAGTTTTTCGTGTCAGATATAACCGATGCTATGATCTTAGGCACGTTAATGGAAGAGCTGTTTGGTCACGGAATTGTGCTGGTGGCGACGTCGAACATAGTCCCTGACGATTTGTATAAAAACGGATTGCAGCGTGCGCGGTTCTTACCTGCTATCGATCTACTCAATCAGAATACCCGCGTAGTAAATGTTGATAGCGGTATTGATTATCGTCTTAGAACGTTAGAGCAAGCCGAAATTTATCACTACCCACTTGATGACGAAGCCACCGAAAACTTGCATAGCTACTTTTCTCAATTAGCTCCGGAAGAAGGCTCTAAAGGCGAAGATATTGAGGTGAACAACCGAAAAATACCGACGCTTAGAAACGCTGACGGGGTATTGATGATTGATTTTAAAGCCTTGTGTGGCGGGCCCAGAAGCCAGAGCGACTACATTGAGTTAAGCCGTTGTTATCACTCAGTGCTGTTAGCCAATGTTAGGGAAATGGGCCAACATAATGACGATGTGGCACGCCGTTTTATTGCCATGGTAGATGAGTTTTACGAGCGAAATGTAAAGTTAATCATATCGGCAGAAGTCGCGCTGGAAAGCTTGTACACCGAGGGGCTACTTAATTTTGAGTTCAGACGCTGTCTTAGCCGCTTAAAGGAAATGCAGTCACACGACTACCTGGCAACCGAGCATTTGCCGTAAGCATAAATATGGGTCAGAGTACATTTTGACCTCATTGAAAATGTGAAAGCTACCAACCTACACCCTTTCTAGGGGCGTTCACATTGGTATTACACGAAAATTAAGGTAGAATTTCGCCCAAATTTTTTGTGTCGCTTAGCCTACCGTTATTTTGGGCAGTGTTTCGCTTGGCAATTTTTAGCACCGTCGCGTTCGACCATTTATTGAAACGTCGAGTTCGGCAATGCTACCAAGTAAGGCAGAGCGATGCGCCTGATGAACGGTCAGGCAACAGGTAGCCCGATAAAACCCAACGCAGCATTTCAAATTGCGAGAAAGAGAATTTTAAGATGGGAAGAGCATTCGAAGTTCGTAAAAACGCCATGGCAAAAACTGCCGGCCAAAAAACTAAAGTTTATTCTAAATACGGTAAAGAAATTTACGTATGTGCGAAAAATGGTGGTGCCGATCCAGACACCAACCTTTCACTTCGCCGCCTAATGGAAAAGGCGAAGAAAGACCAAGTACCAAGCCACGTTATTGAAAAAGCGATTGATAAAGCCGCTGGTGGCGCTGGCGAAGATTTCCAGCCTATGCGTTATGAAGGTTTTGGCCCAGGTAACTGCATGGTCATTGTTGACTGCTTGTCTGACAATGCAAACCGCACCATCACTGAAGTACGTAACTGCTTTACTAAAACCAACGCGAAACTTGGTGCACAGGGTGCGGTATCGCATATGTTCGATCACCAAGCGGTATTCCAGTTTGAAGGTGACGACGAAGACGCTATCCTAGAAGTGCTAATGGAAGCCGACGTAGACGTAACTGATGTTGAAGTTGAAGACGGTAAAGTTACAGTTTACGCGCCACACACTGAATTCTATCAAGTAAAAACAGCGCTAACTGAAGCCTACCCAGACATTAGCTTTATTGCAGAAGAAATGAGCTGGATGCCTCAGACCGAAACTGAGATAAGCGAAGAAGACATGCCGATGTTTGAAAAATTCATGGACATGCTTAACGACTGTGATGACGTGCAAGACGTTTACCACAACGCGATTACGCCTAACTAATTATTCGTAGAAAGTAGTTGAAACTGTGCCTAGTGGCAATTGTTGAATTGAGAGGCACAGTTAGCTTTTTCAATATAAGAAAAGCCTTATTGATAATCACAATTTTTAATGTTTCATGCGCATTCGCTCAAAAAACTGAAATTCACTTGACCCTTGCTCTTAATTTGAGGTTCGTAAACTGAATGTGGGCGCTTTTGCCTTTTGCTCACAAAATGGTGATGTTGACACTGAGTTAGCTGTAGGTAAGCCTCTAATTTCTTTTAACATCACCTTGCACTTAATCACATAACTGAAACCAATAATTTAATTTTTCAATTTAAATCAATTTATTGATAAAATGTTGGTTTATGAGCTGTTGAAGCAGCGTTGATAGAGTCATGTTGTTAAGCAAAATTCCTATTTTTAATCACGCGAACAACATTTTTGCCGCGCGAAACGTTATTAATTTAAGCTTCGTTTAGCATTAGCGGGTGGTTTTGTACCAGGCCCCTATCTTACAGGTTCGCTGGTCTATATCTTTGGGGTTTTATCCTCCCGTTTTATTATTACCGACCAATGGCTTTTTCGTAGAAAGCGAACACGTTTTTCGCACAATTTACCGCGAAATCACTTAAAAAGAGTGATTTGATTAAATTAATAGTTTTAAATAAAAAAGTTGTCCGAGGAACTTGCTAAATCTTGTAAAAGGTAAACAGCCAAAATTTCTCTTTTGTCGTTTACGACTGCCGCAATTTATCCGTATCAATAAGAGCAATCGATATACACTTTAATTATTAATGGAATTTTTGTGTAGCAGATATGCCGCGCTTTATCAGCTCATCTGTAACGCTGCTAATTGGCAAGGAAAGGTGCTAAGTAGAAATGCTAGGTAAGTAAAATTCATTGTGTCGAATAATTTTACATTTACAACATCTATCTTTTAGTTTAATCGATATTATCAACAACTTATTCATTGGCACCAATTATGCTGCATTCAACCTGACATATTAAGCGGTAATGTCGAATTTGACTACACATAAAGGATTTGTTTATGAAGAACATAAAGACATTTTCGCTTTTACTATTTATTTTTGGTTCGCTACAGACTCATGCAAGTGTTATCACTAGTGCGGGTACATTTTTTGATACAGATATTGCTTATGCTGGAGTTGGTGGATTAAGAGGAAATGGAAGTGGAGACATAACGCTTTCAGGTACCTCAGGGTCCATCGAGCAGGCTTATCTCTATTGGCACGGACCTACTAATTCGAGCGACCCATCGTTCAACGCTAGTGCATTATTTAATGGTACGAGCATAGTTGGTACTAATATAGGCTTTTCCGATGACAACTTCTGGGGTCAAGATAATAGCCAAGCCTACAGAGCCGATGTTACGAATATTATCACCGGAGACGGTATCTACAGCCTATCTGGCCTAAGCCCGAATAACAGCAATGGCGCATCACTAGTTGTTTATTATGATGATGGGGATGATAGCAACAATACTGATGTTGTTACTTTCGAAGGCAATGACGCAAATTTCGATAATATTTATGATCCCTTAGGATGGGACACTTCATTGTCAGGAATAAATTATAATTCAGGGTCTGCAAGACTGTTACTAGGAGTCTCCGATGGTCAGAGTTTTGCGGATGGCCTTTTTAGCATTAACGGCTCGGTTGTCAACGTTGACTTTGATGGTTTGAGCGTCCCCGCAACGGCTGGCTCATCGGTCACGAATGGTGCTTTATGGGATCTATTCGAGTTTGATGTTACCTCTTACCTAACAGTTGGGCTCAATTCGCTCAATATAAGTTACTCTGGCGGAAGTGACGCTTTGAGTGCTATTCACTATCAGGTAATATTACCCGCTGGCGCTGCACCAGATCAGCCTGGTGATGTAGTTGCAGTCTCAGCACCTTCTATATCGGCTTATTTTATTTTAGTTCTTGCTGGGTTGATTTTTTGTACACGATGCAATCAACTTTCTTGAATAAATTTTGCGATAGCAATCAATTATCGAGTGTTTCTAGGCATCAATTGCCAAAAGAAACACTCAATAATTTAGTTGTTTAAAAGTACGGATTCCAAAATTTATTATTTTAAAATTTAGTAGTATTTACTCAAGGCACTAAAGAGTTTTACAAGCCAACCGTCTCGTACTTAATGGGCGCTAGCAGCTTAAGAATGCGGTTTTCTTGTTGATAGGTTAGCCCCACATCGCGCATCGCACCTTGGACATACTCCACCAATATGTAAAATTCACGCTCCTTAATATTGAGACCCGTGTGAGACTCCAACATTGTTTTTCCATCATATTCGCAAGGCCCGCCAATAAGCTCGCATGTTTGCAATACAAGTTGATCTCTTAAATGTTTTTTGGGAACACCTTTGAAATAATGACCAATTACGGGGTCAGTGTAAATTCGTGTAATCGCTACGCCGTATATGGTATTGAGCGTTTTATGGCCGCCAATTTCTTCATAAAGGCTTTGTTCAGGAGCGCTGGCGCATGCGGTTATCAATAAGCTTAACGCAGCAATTACCATTAACCGGAAGCAGTGTCTGATCATTTCGTTCCCCTATCAAAAAGTGCTGTTTACCGTTAGATAAAATCCTGAAGAACTTTCTTGCAAAGGTAAATTGCCCAAATCCACATAGGCAGCGGTAATTGAAATAGATTTATTTGGGAAGTAGGCAATAAACGCATCAACAACGGTGTCTTCTTCAGCTAAGCCTCCTAATCGATTGGTTTGCGTTCTAAACTCTGTGCCAATTGCTGTGGTAGGGCTAATTAATACCGCTACAGAGCCCTCCCATTCGAGCTTAGCGCTATCGTTGTTTTCAGAACCAAATCCAAGTAAGCCAAACACATTCGCCTTCGTATATCGCGCGGTAAGATTGGTGAGTAAATTATAACCTGATGGGGTGCCCAACCACAGTTTCGTGGCTGAAAGGTAAACGTCGGTACCACTGTCGTCTGTCGCTCCTAGCAGCATTGGTACGCCTACGCCGGGCAAGGGGGTCGTACCGTCGGGTAGCGAAAGAGAGCTGTCGTAGTCTCTGTTTTTCTTGTATTGTGCGCCGATGGATATTTGGGGTATCCATGAGTTTTGAGTAAAGACGCCATCGCCAAGAACCTTAACTTTTGCACCGATTATATCTTGCTCAATGGTGGTGCTGTTGGCGTTTGTAATAGCACCTTCTGTGAGTAACGCGAAAACGTTGCTTGTTAACCCTGAAGCAATATCGAGGCGCTGTCGCTGCACGCTAAGCTCTATACGGTCAAACAAACTAACACTTGCCCCTGCTGTTGTAAGGGAATAATCGCTTAGGCTTAAGTACTGAATATTTGCCGAATAACTGACCTCTTCTTTACTCGCGTATCCGCCAATAAATGCCCAAGGCGTAATGCCGCCACCCGCAGTGCCCTCGAAACCTGTAATACCACCAGATGCAATTAAGCGAGATCCACTGTCTGCGAGTACGGGAGACGATGCGAGAAAAAGAGGGAGGAGTAAATGCCTAATCATAAGGTAAACCTAATGTTTTTAAATGGTTTTTTGTAATTCTATTGATCAGCATAGCGCTTAACCCATGAATTGTGAAATGCACGCTGCTGGCGGTATTAACTATTATCGAATTTTTATTATCAAAAAATATTTGAAACTGATTCGTTTTTTATGGGGCTTATCATTGAAAAGCTGAATCTATACCATACACGCCATATTCATTGAGTACTTTAATTTTCTGTTCGCTGCATTCATGCGTGAACAACAAATAGCAGACGTATTGAGGAGTTAGTTGTGTCTCATCCAATTATTGAAGATTTAAATAAGCGTTACACGGTTAAACAGTACGATGCGGGTAAACGCATTTCAGCTGATGATCTGGCGACAATTCTTGAGGCGTTGAGACTTTCAGCGTCTTCAATCAACTCTCAGCCATGGAGATTTGTGGTTGTTGAAAGTGATGAAGCCAAGCAGCGTTTACACGATAGCTTTGCCAACAAGCATCAGTTCAATCAGCATCACGCTAAAGAAGCATCGCATACCATTCTGTTTGCCTATGACCCTAAATTTACAAAAGAGAAATTTGTAAAGCGTGTCGATGCAGAAGTATCGTCTGGTCATCTACCCGAAGATATGCGTGAAAACTTCATGGGCGCTTACGCATTTGCTGAAGCGAACACCGATGAGAACGGTAACAACGCGGCTTGGACCAAAGCGCAAGTTTATCTAGCGCTAGGCAATGTTCTTCACACGCTGGCGCGTTTAGGCATAGCGTCTACGCCGATGGAAGGTGTTGACGCCGAACTGCTTGGCGAACAGTTTAAAGATGAGCTAGACGGGCACGTTTGCGAAGTGGCACTTGCCATGGGCTATCCAGATACAGAGCAAGATTGGAACCATGGTCTACCTAAAGCACGCCTTGCAAAAGAAGATGTGATCGCGGTTGTGTAATACCTGACTACACAAGGTTGCTATGTATATAACAAAGCCCGCTTAGCGCGTAATGCCGATCAGTTAAGAAAATTTTCATGATCGGTTGACCGATCTTTTTAAGGCTTCAAAATCCGATATCAGTCTCTGGTATCGGATTTTTTAATGTCTTTAC
>NZ_VTYM01000024.1:0-135810 GCF_013113925.1 Alteromonas sp. 07-89-2
TGGAAGAAGGTCTTCGTTTCGCAATCCGTGAAGGTGGTCGTACAGTAGGTGCTGGTGTTGTATCTAAGATCCTAGACTAATCTAGACTTAGCAACACAAGCCAAGAAAAGCGCACTTAGGTGCGCTTTTTTATGCCTGCGATTTAGAACGTCACTCCCTCGCAATCTGCATAACAGAAAGCTTTGGGGAGAGAAGGAAACACGCCGTAAACTTACCCTTCTTTTTAAGTTAGTGCTTCGACACCGCCCCCCCTGCGTTGTAGAGTTTCAGAGGGCACAGCACTCACTCTCTAATACAGAAATAACTTAAGGCCCGGCGGGTTTTATGGGGAAGCGGACAAACTTATTTCAAAATGACTAGGTTCGAGGCTAGCCTTAATCGCAAGTTGAGCTATGCTTAGGCATTGATAAATTTGAAACTTATTATCGTCCTGCCTTTTTTCCGTCAGTGCGAAGTGGCAAACTCCATTTTAATGTTTTAACAAGGTTTTATAAGTAATGTCATTCGAGTCAGTTTTAAATGAATCGGAGTTCAGCACAATTGTTTTGGAAAATCGTAGTGCTTATGAGCAAGATTTATTAGGGTTTAATGAGTTACTTCACGCTGACTATCTCTTTTTAGGCGTCAAAAAAGCGGATAAAATTTCCGTATTAGTAGGGCTTGCGCACGACTCTCCAATTTCACAAATTGAATATGACCTGAAGGGTTCGCCTTGTGAAACTGTCTTGCTAACTGGAGCGTGTGGTTACAAGTCGGACATTTGCGAGCATTTTCCCGATGATCAAACTCTCAGTGAGCTTAATGCGCAAGCGTATTTAGGCGCGGGCCTCTTTAATGAGAAAAACCAAGATATTGGTTTACTCGTTGCTATTTTTAACACTCCCAAGCATGACATCAATGAGTGGTTACAAGTTTTCTCACTTCAAGCTAAGTTGTTTTCTACACAACTGCAGAAGGACTTTTTCGCAATAAAAACCGCGCGTAACCTAAGCCTTATTGATGAAATAAGCCGTATGTCGAAAACAGGGTCATGGGAGTTTTATCCTGAAACTGAAAAGTTAATATGGTCATCAGAGACATACCGTATCTTCGGTTTACCAGTCGGTAGTGCCATAAACGTCCAAAAAGCCATCAACTCTTTCGCCCCGGGATATACTGAGGAGTTAACGCTCGCATTTGATAACCTCCGTTTTCACCAACAGCCCTATGACATTCAGTGCAAAATTATCGATTCGTCAGGCACTATTCGATGGGTAAGAGCCTCTGGGAAAGCGGAGCTTTATAAGAATGGCGCAGTGAAGCGTCTTTTCGGTGCATTTGAAGATATTACTGAATATAAAACCGCGCTTACTCTCAATGAAGAGCGAGCGATGAAAATTCAAAATATTTTGAATAATATCAATGATGCTGTATTTAGTATCGACGTCAAGGGCACAATCACACATTGTAACGACATTGCGCTTAAAACGTTTGGTTACACGCGAAGGGAGTTAATCGCTCAGTCTGTAGAGATTCTAATGCCAGAACCTTATGCGTCTAACCATGCTTTTTATATGCGCAATTATATGGAGACTGGGGTAGGTAAAATTATAGGAGTAGGTCGTCAGCTTCCGGCTAAGCGAAAAAACGGCGATATATTCCAGATGGAATTGTCATTGTCGGAGAGTTTTGACCAGGGTGAAAGGGGATTTATAGGTGTTATACGGGATATTAGTGAACGTATAGAAGCGCAGGATACCATTTATAACCTCGCTTATACTGACTCTGTTACCCGCCTTCGAAATCAGCAGTGGTTCCATCAACGCTTTAAAGACTTGATGTTACGCGCATCGTTAAAGCAAGAATATATACATATTTTGTTGTTAGATATCGATAATATGGCGCAAATCAATACGCGTTTCGGCTTTGGTAATGGCAACTATGCTATAAGAAAGATTGCAGAGCAGTTGCTTTTCGTCATCGGCCACGATTATGAAATTTTTAAATATGGCGGTGATAGTTTTGTCGTACTGTCTAAAAAAACGTACATAAAAGAAGACCTTCATAAATTTGATGCGAACTTAGTGGAAAGCGCACTCCTTAGTCCACGTCATTTCGATATTGTCATAAATTCAGTGAAATGGTCTCTTACTGCGTCACTTGGCAGTGCTATCTTTAACCCGCAAGGTCAAAGCTTTGAGTCAATCATCAATGTAATCGAACAGGCTGTTAAAAGGGCAAAAAGGTCGGCACCTTTTGGTCTTTGTCATATTTCAGAGGATGGGTTTAAAGAGTTCGACCGTTATTTAGATATAAAATCTAAGCTTGAACAAGCGATAGAACGCGATGAATTATCAATAGTACTTCAGCCTCAAGTTACCCATGATGGAACGATTTCTTCTTTCGAAGCGTTGGTGCGGTGGTACTCGAAAGAGTTAGGTCCAGTAAGCCCAAGTGAATTTATTCCTATTGCCGAAGATAGCTACGCTATCTGCGAAATAGGTGACATAGTTTTAAGAAAAACGCTGAGCGTTATTAGTAACTTCGTGAAAAGCGGTTTAAAAACCAGTATTGCGATCAACATAAGCGCTAGACAAATCGTTGTGCCTGACTTTATAAATTCGCTACTTTCTCGCGTAAATCAATACGGCATTCCACCTCACATGTTAATGCTGGAATTAACAGAAACCGCTTTAGTGGTGGATATTGAGCTGGTTAAGGAAACCATGCTTGAACTCGCAAGATTCGGCTTTCGCTTTTCAATTGATGATTTCGGTACTGGATATTCCAGTCTTGCATACCTGAAAGTTCTCCCTATCAGTGAGCTTAAAATTGATAAGTACTTTGTGGACGACATAGGAAAAGACTTTGATGGAAAAGCGGCGCAGATTGTTGATGCAATTATTGAAATGGCCAAAGCACTGAATGTCACATGTATTGCAGAGGGTGTAGAGAGTGAAGAGCAGCTAAAATACCTAATAGGTAAAGGCTGTGAAAAATTTCAAGGCTATTACTTCTCAAGGCCTGAACCGGAAGCACATTGGGCGGGAATCAATGAAAACACAAAACTGCCCTAAATTTAATGAAAGTTTGCAATTATCCGCTATTGGCTAGCCAAGTCTTGATCGTGTTCTAGGTTCTCTTTTCCACCTGAAAAAGCGGCTTTCTTGTAAGTTTTATAAGCTCCTTTTGTCATACTGTAACAATACCGAGTTATAATTTTTGAATTTAGTGCTGTGAGAGACTTTGATGATAACACGACGCCAGTTTTTAGTAGGCTCTTTGGCATTTGGTGGCCTAGCGACCAGTGCTTTTGGTAAGAAAACAAATTTGGCGTCTATGCCTATTAGTGAAGGCTATGGTGCACTAGTCGCCGACCCTCAAAAGCTGCTCGATTTACCTAAAGGCTTTAGCTATAAGGTTATATCAAGCCTTGGAAATAACATGTCTGATGGTATGCATGTACCTGACAGAGCGGACGGTATGGGTTGTTTGCCTGTAGAAGGCAGTAGCGACAAAGTGGCGCTTATACGTAACCACGAACTGCACCCCAAACATTTAAGTGCTCAGCCAAAGTCTATTCAAATGCATACTAGCGAGTTGGCCTATGACAACTATCATAGTGGCGTTGCTTTACCAGGCGGCACCACAACCATGGTGTATAACCTTACCACCAAAATGGTAGAGCGAGAGTTTATCAGTCTTGTTGGAACGGTAAGAAACTGCTCGGGCGGCATTACGCCTTGGGGCACGTGGCTAACGTGTGAAGAGTCCGTAGACCGACCTCATGGCCCCAACGGCGATTTAGTAAACAAAGATCACGGCTACATATTTGAAGTACCTGCAAATGCTGACTCACTCATTGAAGCTAAACCGCTTAAAGCAATGGGGCGCTTTAACCATGAAGCGGCATGTGTTGACCCCAAAACCGGTATTGTTTACCTGACTGAAGATCAAGGCGACAGCTTGCTTTATCGCTTTGTACCTAACGAGTTCGGTAACTTGGCAGCTGGCGGCCAATTAGAAGCCCTGGTAGTAAAAAATAAACCTCAGTTTGATACACGTAACTGGAATTCCACAACTATGCCATTGGCGACGTGGTTCGACGTTGAGTGGATAGCATTAGACAATCCAGAAAGCCCGAACGATGACTTACGCGCTAGAGGATACGAGAAAGGTGCTGCCTTATTCGCTCGCGGTGAAGGTATACATTGGGGTGAAGATGAGCTTTATTTTTGCTGTACTAATGGCGGCCAAAAGCAGCTCGGTCAAGTAATGAAACTTGTTCCTTCTGCTGATGGTAAACAAGACAAGCTTCAGCTATTTTTAGAAAGCGAAGACAAGAACTTATATAACTTCGGCGATAACTTAACCGTATGTCCAAACGGACATCTTCTGGTGTGTGAAGACCAATATACCGACATTGTTGATAACCATTTACGCGGTGTTACACCAAATGGAGAAGTGTATAACTTTGCAAAGCTCCATGCGCAAACTGAACTTGCTGGCGCGTGTTTCTCGCCTGACGGTAATACGCTTTTCGTGAATATTTACTCTCCAACGAAGACCTTAGCTATAACCGGGGCATGGCTTGAAGGTTAGAGATCAGAGGTTGGAGACCAGATATTAAGGGTTCTCTAGTAAACTGGCGTCATTTATTTTTATTACTTTAAAATGGCGCCGCTATCCCCAAAGTGTGAACTGCAAATTTCTATCAACCTTTCTTTCGTCACGCATCATTTACTTACTTTCATACCTTTTCTCGATTAACGAGTACCTTTACAATCTAATAAATTAATTATTTGAATCGTTTTAACCCGTTTTAATAGTTTTGTTCAATTAATGATAATACGCTCAACTTAAGAAGGAGAGCCAAATGAGCGCACTATTAAAAAAGCTAACAACGGCGAATAGCCACCGTGTTTCCTCCACAACTAATCAACCCATTCGAACGCAATGCAATTACGCTGATAACTATTATGGCGACCAAGTTTGCGTAGAAGTCAAAGCCCCTAAACCTCGTACCAACCTTCATGTGGGAGTACAGCTGTGAGAACCTCAAAAATGCGGTTATCAATAACCACGAACAGCATGGTCAGCTACGCACAACGAGTACTAATCGCGATGTGAACTACCAGCCAAGTCGACGTCTTGATCTTAACGAAGAACCGGCGTTCCGTTACTCAAGCAAACCGCTTGCAGGTATGACGCAACAAATTCCGTTCTACAAAGAGCAGAACTTTAAACAAGCAGGGGAGTTTTTCAGAAAGCTAACCAAAGAAGGCCAGCAAAACCTGATTAATAACTTAGGTGGAGCACTGGCATCGGTGCCTGAAGAAGAAATCCGCGTCATTATTAGTGCTTATATGTACAACGCAGATAAAGACTACGGCAAAGGCGTAGCTAAACTAGCAAACGCACCAATGGCTAAAGTCCGTCAAACGGCGAAAGACTTGATGGAACAGCAGGCTGCACGTGCAGCTAAAGCGAAACAAGTTGCAGAAAGCCTGACGGCGCTAATGCAATAAACCAGAGCTACTAAAGTCAGAGCTACTTAAGTCAGAAATATTAAAGTCAGAAGTACTAAAAGGTGGACTATTTATCGTTGATAAATAGTCCACCCAATGCGTAGCTACCTAATTTCAATTACTTTTCACTTCATGCGTCGATAAATAAAGAGGGCACAATGTCTATTTTTAAGCACTCACTACTATCAACACTGTTCGTTATTGTCACTCTATTCAGCTTCGATGCCAGTGCTGTAACACAAGTAACTAGCGCGGCGGACAAACCTGCGCAATCAGCTTCGCTATCTATGGAAGCACTAAAAGTGCGGTATTTCGACGCAGCTAGAGAAGGCGACAGCACCATGTTGCAAGCCTTTTATAACGCTGGGCTAGATGTAAACGTCGCAGATGAAAAAGGCTATACAGCACTTATTCTTGCGGCGTACCACGGTCACACTGACACCGTGAACTTTCTTATTGAGCAGGCGAAGGTAAACCCGTGTCAAGAAGACAACCGCGGGAATACTGCACTTATGGGCGCTATATTTAAAGGTCATGTCAGTGTGGCAAAGCAGCTGGTATTTGCCGATTGCGATATAGACGAAGAAAACGCACAAGGGCAAACGGCGCTAATGTTTGCAAGCCTCTTCAATAGACAAGAGGTTGTAAGCAGCCTAATAGAAAAAGGCGCAAATCCCAAGCATGTAGATAAAGCTGGTAACTCAGTGGCAGATATAGCCTTGTCGCAAGGCAATTACGCGCTGGCTGAGGCACTGAACAAAGATAATAAGTAGCTTACCTCACCGGCTTTACGAAATAGGGGAAGCAGAAAAACATTGGCTGATGCGCTTGCTGCTTCGCCACTAGTACTAGAAAACCATGAGTCTACCCAAATTACGGGTTACAGGCTGACCGTTTAGTTGCTGCGCTCACGTCTATCGTGTTAATTCTGGTATTGATCAAGAGTTTTGCGACATTTCACCGAGCTTTTGTTAACTTTCTTACTTTCTTTTATCGCTGTAAGCGTCAGTATCAAATGATTGATACGAGAAAGTTAGGGTTTGCAGAGTTAAAATCACTCGCAGAGTTGGCGAATGAAATGGTCGAGTCCAAAAGAGATATTGAGGCGCGGCTAGCAAGTGTAGAAGCCGAGTTGGCCACTAAGAAAGCCTCATAACCACAGAGGGCACTTTTATTTCTTAAGCGGTCGACTCATTATTGCATCAATAAGGTATAAGCCAAGCAAGGTAGAAGCAAAAATGAAGTTTAACCGCTTAGGAAATAGCGACTTACAGGTGTCGGATGTGTGTTTGGGCACAATGACATGGGGCATTCAAAACACCCAGCAAGATGCAGACGAGCAAATGGCGTTTGCCCTGGATAAAGGCGTGAACTTTGTCGATACGGCCGAAATGTATCCTGTTCCCCCAAATGTAGATACCTATGGCGATACAGAGCGCATTATCGGTAATTGGATTTCGCGGAACGAATCAAAGCGCTCTGACATTGTTTTAATGACTAAAATTGCTGGCAGCGGTTTGAAGTACATTCGCAACGCAGGGCCCATTACAGCTGACGCTATCGCAAACGCACTCACCTATTCATTAGAGCGCTTAAAAACCGATTATATCGACGTTTACCAGCTTCATTGGCCGAATAGAGTTACACCTCATTTCGGTAAGCATTGGCCGGATGGTGCTGATCCAACCAAAACCAATCGAGAAAAAGAACTGGATGGTATGCGTGATATCCTTTTAGGCATTAAGCGCGCGCTGGATGAAGGGAAAATTAGACACTGGGGGCTGTCAGATGACACGCCTTGGGGCATTCACGCCTTTCTTACACTTTGCAAAGAGCTGGATATGCCGCTTCCAGTTTCTATCCAAAATGAGTTCAGTTTACTTCATGCGAAAGACTGGCCTTATTTAATTGAAATGTGTGAACTAGAGAACATTGCTTACCTTCCGTGGTCGCCGTTAGCAACGGGTATGTTAAGTGGTAAGTATCAGGATGGAGCCAGACCGGAAGGTAGTCGTTGGACACTAGCTCAGCGTATGGGGTTATTTAGAGATAAAGCGCCAGCGCAGGCAGCTACAGCTGAATATATGAAGATTGCAGAAAAAGCAGGAATAACACCTTCGCAGCTCGCGTTGGCGTGGTGTAAGCAAGTGCCTGGTGTTACCTCAACAATTATTGGTGCTACCACTGTGCCTCAGCTTAAAGAAAATATAGACGCGTTTGATATTTCACTTTCGAAGGAAACATTGGACGACATTCACAGTGTACTAAGGCAGTATCCTTTAGGCTTCTAAGCGAATTTATTTTCTTCCTAAGAATGGCGGGGTAGCACTTCACTCCCCGTCATTTTTGTGTAATACGCACGTCATATTATGAGTTTTTCAAGTATGAAGTTGTGCGTATTATGTCAATGATTGACCCTCAACTAGCCCAGAACAGCGTGCTAGAAAAAGCACATAACTGGCGTAAGTGGCTTCTTTTAGCCTTGTTAGTCTATGTGATGTTATTAGCTGTCAGCATGATTGGCAGCGGATTCAAATTTGCTACTGGCGACCACGCGAAATCTCTTTTTAGTTTTGCTTCTAATCCTGTCATGGGATTGATTATTGGTATGGTGTGTACCGCACTTATTCAGTCTTCAAGTACGGTTACCTCTATTATTGTCGGAATGGTAGCGGGTGGTTTACCCATAACTATCGCTATACCCATGATGATGGGTGCCAACATTGGGACCAGTATTACCAACACCTTGGTGAGCCTTGGTCATGTTGCAAAAAAAGATGAGTTTCAAAGAGCCTTCAATGCGGCCACTATTCATGACTTCTTCAATGTACTGTCGGTACTAATTTTCTTACCTCTTGAAATGGCGTTTGGTATTTTGGAGTTTTTAAGTGCCCAATTGGTTGCGCTTATCCATACAGGTGAAGCCATCGGTGTGTCTGGTGTTAATCCTATTAAAGCGATGACGCAACCGGTAACAGACATAGTTACACAAGCATTCTCCTTTTTACCTTCTATTTATCCGGGCGTAGCGAAAATAATTCTTGGTATCGGCCTTATTATGTTTTCAATTACCTACATGGGTAAAATTATGAAATCACTTATGGTAGGCAAGGCAAAGGCGTTATTGCATACCAGCATAGGAAAAGGGCCACTCTCTGGAATAACGTCGGGTGCTGTGATGACAGTGCTAGTGCAATCCTCGTCAACCACCACATCGCTCATGGTTCCTTTGGTTGGCAGTGGAATTTTAAAAGCTAAGGATATCTATCCGTTCACATTGGGCGCAAATATAGGCACATGTATCACTGCGCTTATCGCAGCGTTGGGTGTAGTGGGGGTTAATAGTGGATTTGCACTACAAATAGCGCTTGTGCACCTGATTTATAACGTTCTGGGCGTTACGCTTATTTACGGGCTGCCTTTATTGCGCAATATTCCGCTCAATTTGTCTTATCAATTATCAGTGATAGCGGCAGAGCGGAAAATGTACGGCGCAGCTTATATCGGTGGCTTATTCTTTATTATGCCATTGGGTATCATCTTCACCACTATGTAGCTAACTTAGCGCGCCATTCTATTTTCTGTATGCACAAAAAAACGGCGCTGATGAGCTCAGTGCCGTTTCTCTTTTTTAACTTAGCGCGTTTCTTAGAATGCGTATTTTGCTGAAACTTGGAAGCGGTTCATGTCGCCTTCAAGGCCGGCTTCAATCTCACGCTTTGCGAAAGCGTATTCAGCACCAACGGTTAGCGCTTTAGTTGGCGAGTACAAGTAGTTTACACGTGTACTATAAGTGCTTTCAGTGGTGGCTAAACCTGTTAATGATACGTCATTGTCTGCTTCAAACGCCGAGAACATGATGCTACTGCGCGCTTTTTCGCTCCACTTGTGACGATACGCAATGCCGTAACCTGTTGAGTCTATGGCTTCAAGGTCGCCGCTTTCGGTAAGTACTGCACCATTAACTGCGTTTAGCGCAGAGTATCTGCCTAAACCTTTACCCGTGTTGAACGTGAAGCGAATATCGTCGCCATTAGACAAATTGTATTTACCGGTTACCGATACACCAAAGCTGGTTTCGTCCGCATCAATGCCAGCGGCATTATCGTAAGACAACTGTCTTAATAAGCCCGCTACTTTTACATAACCCCAGTCATACTTTGACGTATAGGCAGCTACAAAGTCTGGAACGCTGCTGTCGTCACTCGTAATTCGGCTACCACCGCCAAATGGCGTAATGGTTGATTCTGGGTTTTCAAGCGCAAGCTGTAGGCCGCCGTTGGTATATCTCACCATCACTTGACGGGCAAAGGTGATGCCGTCAGTGGTACCAATAAAATCAAGTGATTCTGGTAATGAACCTACGTCCATAAAGGTCGTCCATGTTTGGCCCACCAACCAATTCTTGTAAGTTAAGTACGCGTGGCGTACTCGCGGAGTGTAGGAGTTACTGATTCGCTCATCACCGCCGCTCGTTACAAGGAAGTCGAGTTCGAATACACCGTTAATTGTGTCGCCTTCAGCCGTAGGCGTTGACGTTGCAAAGCGGAATCGTGAGGTTCTGATATGCGCGTCAAATTGTGGATCTTCGTCAACGCCACCAACAGGTGTTAGTGAAGGAATATAGAAATCGCGACCTACGCTACCTGATGCAATGGTGCCATCTGAGTAGTCACTAACCATAGCGTCGACTTTAACGTAGCCTGTGAATTTCACACTTGTGTCGCCGATTGTTGCTGCTTGTGCTGCACCTGTAGATGCTGCCAGGCACAGCGCTACTGCTGTAACCGTATTTTTTATTTTAGCTTTCATCGTGTCTGTTCCAAAAAAGTGGTTAAATAAATGTAAATTCAACGTTAACATTGCTGATTGTGTACTTATTATCTCAAATTTAAATAAGCCGATGGTCGCATAAGACTATAGTCGTAATGCTTTTAGTCTAACTTTTTAACTAGCACCTTAGTTGTAGGCTGCTAAGACCAAAGTCTCATTTTGCTTTGCGGGTGAATAGCTAGAGTGTTTCACCATACAACAAGAATTTTACATTATTGATATTGGAGGCAATCTTTATGACCGCCAGCAAAACTTACCCTGTGCCTGAGAACATTCTTCAATCTACTCACTTGACTGCAACGCAGTATGACGAGATGTACAAGCAGTCAGTAGAGCAGCCCGAAAAATTCTGGGCTGAACACGCGTCCATGCTTGAGTGGTATCAAAAACCAACCAAAATTAAAAACACCATGTTTGGTGAAAAAGATGTGTCTATCAAATGGTTCGAAGATGGTGAGTTAAATGCCAGCTATAACTGTATTGACCGCCACCTAGCTGATAATGCCACAAAAGTTGCCTTTCACTGGGAAGGCGACTCACCAGAAGATAGTCAAGATGTGACATATCAACAAGTTCATTATGAAGTATGTAAATTAGCGAATGCGCTTAAAGAGATGGGGGTAGCCAAAGGCGATCGTGTCGCCATATATATGCCAATGGTACCCGAGGCTGCCTACGCTATGTTGGCATGTGCACGCATTGGTGCGGTACATTCGGTCATTTTTGGTGGGTTCTCGCCTAACGCCATAGCCGACCGTATTAACGACAGTAGTGCAAAAGTGGTAATTACTGCCGATGAGGGCCGTCGTGCTGGAAGAAGTATCCCGCTTAAAGCAAATGTGGATAAAGCGTTAGCCGATGATGCCTGCCCGTCTATTACACATGTTTTGGTACATAAATTAACAGGCGGCGACGTGGACTGGAATGCGAAGCACGATGTGTGGTGGCATGAGGCTGTAGATGGTATGTCTGCCCAGTGTGAGCCCGAAGTAATGAACGCAGAAGACCCGCTTTTCATCTTATATACATCGGGGTCTACGGGCACACCAAAAGGCGTAGTGCACACCACAGGCGGTTATCTACTATATTCCGCTATGACCTTCAAATATGCTTTCGATTACAAAGACGATGACGTTTACTGGTGTACGGCCGATGTTGGTTGGATCACAGGTCACAGCTACATGGTTTATGGCCCTATGGTAAATGCTGCATCACAAGTGTTTTTTGAGGGTGTACCGACTTATCCTGACGTTAAGCGTATTGCGCAGGTGGTAGAAAAATACAAAGTAAATAGTCTTTATACCGCGCCAACTGCTATTCGTGCGTTGATGGCACACGGTGATGTGCCGGCTGAGGGATGCGATTTATCTTCGCTACGCTTGCTCGGAACGGTAGGTGAGCCAATTAACCCAGAAGCATGGGAGTGGTATCACCGTGTTATTGGCGAAGGTCGTTGCCCTATCATTGATACATGGTGGCAGACTGAAACCGGCGGACACATGATTTTACCGCTGCCAGGCGCCACAGAATTAAAACCAGGTTCAGCAACGCGTCCGTTTTTCGGAATACAGCCTGCGCTATTTGACGCAGACGGCAATGAGCTTGTAGGGGAAGCAGAAGGTAACCTAGTAATTAAAGACAGCTGGCCAAGTCAAGCGCGCACGGTTTACGGCGATCACCAACGCTTTATTAACACCTACTTCAGCGCATACAAAGGCGTGTACTTCACGGGCGACGGCGCACGTCGTGACGAAGATGGCTTCTACTGGATCACCGGTCGTGTGGATGACGTATTGAACGTATCGGGTCACCGCTTGGGTACCGCTGAGATTGAAAGTGCACTTGTTGCCCACCCTAAAGTGGCCGAGGCTGCCGTTGTTGGTTTCCCACATGACATTAAAGGGCAGGGGATCTATGTTTATGTAACACCAAATGAAGGGGTTGAAGCAGATGAAGCCCTTACTAAAGAGCTTAAGGCGTGGGTGCGTCAAGAGCTAAGCCCGATTGCTACACCTGATATGATCCAATGGTCTCGCGGATTACCTAAAACCCGCTCTGGTAAAATTATGCGCCGTATTTTGCGTAAGATTGCCGCCAATGAGCATGAGCAATTAGGTGACACATCTACGTTGGCGGATCCATCGGTTGTTGATACACTGATAGAGGAACGTCTAAATAAGTAGAAACTAAGGATATAGACAATGATAACCCTTCTAATCGCAGATGATCATCCGCTGTATCGCGATGCACTAAGAGGCGCGTTGTCGTTGTCACTTCCAGCCTTAACCCTCAAAGAGGCGGGAGACCTGAATACAACGGTCGATATTCTCAATAATGAGGATATCGACTTATTGTTGCTTGATTTGCACATGCCCGGTAGCAATGATTTGTTTGGCTTGCTGCATATTCGAAAACTCTTTCCCGAACTTCCTGTTGCCGTAGTCTCTGGCACAGAAGACACCACACTTATTTCAAAGATTATTAGCGTGGGCGCGCTAGGGTTCATCCCAAAAACAGCCAGTGCGCAAGATATTGCAAACGCCGTAGAAGCAATTCTGGATGGCGATGTATGGCTACCTGATAACTTAAGTGAAGACGTTGATGAGGTGAATGAAGAATTCTCTGAATTAGCGGACAAAGTTGCCTCGCTAACGCCTTCGCAATACAAAGTGCTTTGTTACATGCGAGACGGCTTGCTGAACAAGCAAATTGGCTTTAATTTAGATATCGCAGAGGCCACGGTAAAAGCGCATGTTACTGCTATCTTTAAAAAGTTGGGCATAAACAACCGCACACAAGCGGTACTTATTGCTTCACAACTTGAGTTGGAGCCGCCGGTTCAGTAACGTCGAACTTAAGCACGGCTTCTGAGGTAGCAAATTCCGGTAAGAACTTTTCTAATGCCAAGCGGCTTTGTTCACTGAGCAAAGGATTGTCAATTTCAATAACCGTTCGCCCTTCGGTAAGTGCCATACCTTCTCTAAAGTTATCGTGAGCTAACAGTAGCTCCTGAAACTTACCCGTTTCGAAGAGCCTTAACAGACCTTCAGCAATCCGCCCGGCTAATGCCTGATTGTCGCTTCCTACAAAGAAAAAGATGGGGCTTGGATACGATATTATAAGGTGTTCATCAATAGTTAGGCCGCGAGAAAGGGTTTTGTCTGAGAGCTCCTCTTTGATTTCCATTACGCTTCTTGGAAACATATCGGCGAAGCCTTCCGAAACAATGCGAAATGACGCCCGGTAGGTCGTTTCCAACACTGGGATATCGTTTGCGCGAAATATCTTCGTATCGGGCCAGTCGTAGCCCAAAACCGCGCGGTATGCTCGTAACGCGTTTAATGACTTCACTTCTTTAAGTCGCGTATCGCCTTCTCTGACCAGCAGTGCACGCTTACCAAAAAGTCCCGCCATAATGGGAATGCGAATGGGCAGGAACTGACGTTCACGTTCTGTCGAGGTAACGCTCCACGTCACGTCTAGCATGTTGTGTTCAAGGCTGCGTAGTTGACGTTCTTGCGCCGTTTCTTGGTCGCTGACGATCAGTTCAAAAGAACCGTATTGAGGTTCAGTAACGCGCAGTGATTCTGTGAGAAGACGTTTAGCGTAGGCGTATACGGCGTCTCGCCCAGGATGAATATTTGGCAAGCGGAGAACGGTGTGAGGTAAGTCAGTACTTACCTCACTTGTGTTTTCCTGCTGAGCATGAGCACTCAATAGTGTAAATACACTCAATAGCAAAGCGGCAACACTTAGGGCTTTTTTCGTAACGTCCATATTTTGTATTTCATGCACTAAACGCATGCCTTACTGCAAGTTGCCGCATGTATTAACGTTGAATAACCATTGGCAAACTTGTATTGCTAGTCTTTCCCCGTCAGCAAAAAGTCGTGCTCGGGGTCTACAATAAATTGACCACTCATCGCTTCTCTTCCGAGCAGCATCAAATAGGTCATTTCAGAGCGGTCCGTTAGGGTTAACTGAATATCCCACTGGTACCCGTCCATTATTATAGGCGTAATTATAACATAGCGCTTCTCAAGTGTAGCCGTTGAGCTTTTTACGCGTTTTTGTCCTTCTACACGTGCTTCTCTGCGAACCACGCGTTCAACGTTGTGAATGTCCGGATGAATATCAAATTTAATCCATAATTCACCGTCTTGATCAAACTCTTCAATGTTATCAACGTGAAGTGAAGACGTTGCCGCCCCTGTATCAACGCGTACGTTCAAATCAGAGATGGCGAGTTTTGGTAAATCGCATAGCTCTACCGCACCAACAATTTTTTTATTGTTCATCAGTTTTTCTACCAATTTTATAAAACAGGACCCTGTTCTGGTGGCAATAAATTGTCTTGTAATAATTCTACGTGTTCTGCAACAGTATCAGGCTCTGAAAAGTATGCAATGTGGTATACCGCTTCACCTTCTTGGGTAAGCGGAATATTTTGTTTACCAATTACAACACCTTCTGCAGGGCTTTCAAGGCTGTCTAAATAATTGCCAAACGGATCAGCAATAATGGCCAGTTTGTCACCTTTCTCAACATGGTCACCTAGCTGTGCTAGATGCGTCACAAAGCCACTTTCTGGCGCTCGAACCCATCCACTTTGACGCGCTATAAAACGCTCGATACTGTGGCCCTTGCTGCGGCTTTTATTCAGCATGCCCAAATGACGCATGGTATTAATAATGCCTCTTACGCCGGCACGAATAGAAAATTCGTCATAACGTAACGCTTGACCTGCTTCGTAAAGCAGAATTTTAACGCCACTTTCACTGGCCGATTCGCGCAAAGAGCCATCGCGTAACTCTGCGTTAAGAAGCACAGGTACGCCAAACGCTTTTGCCATTTCCAGTACTTCTGGGTCGTCTAAGTCAGCGCGAATCTGTGGCAAGTTACTACGGTGTATAGCGCCGGTGTGAAGGTCAATGCCGACATCGCACTTACTTACCACTTCTTTGAAAAACAAGTTGGCTAACCTACCGGCAAGCGAACCTTTTTTACTCCCTGGAAAACTGCGGTTCAAATCGCGTCTATCGGGTAAATAACGAGACTGGTTTAGTACGCCGTACACATTAACCATAGGCACCGCGATAAGGGTTCCTCTTAGGCGTTCAATCGCTTTTGAGCGGATAAGTCTGCCTACTATTTCGATGCCATTTAATTCGTCACCGTGAATGGCTGCGCTGACGAACATAATGGGACCTGGTCGCTTTCCTCGTTTAACGTAAACCGGAATGCTCATGTTGGTGGCCGTGTACAACGGCGGCATTTCTAACTCAATCTTTTTTGTTTCGCCAGGAGCAATGTTTTCACCCCCAATTCTTAAAACATCATTTACCACTAACGTTTTCCTATATTTACGTTATTGCATAGCAAAGGTTAAAGGGCGCTAGCCCTTTCCACGGGTTTTTGTTTTGTGCGGCTCTGCGCTTTTTTCAATGAACTCGATGATCATACTGGCGACATCTTTATTGGTCGCTTTCTCAATGCCTTCAAGGCCCGGCGATGAGTTTACTTCCATAACGACTGGACCGTTGTTCGAACGAAGAATATCTACGCCACAACAATTTAGTCCCATCGTTTTAGCCGCATCTACCGCTGTTTTGCGTTCCGCTGGACTTAGGCGAACTAAACTTGCCTGACCGCCACGGTGAAGGTTAGAGCGGAATTCTCCAGGTGCTGCTTGGCGCTTCATCGCAGCTACAACTTTTCCACCTACCACAAAGCAACGAATATCTGCACCGCCCGCTTCTTTAATGAACTCTTGCACTAAAATACTGGCGTTAAGACCCATAAAGGCTTCAATGATCGACTCTGCCGCTTTTTGCGTGTCTGCCAATACCACGCCAATACCTTGCGTGCCTTCAAGTAACTTAATAACCACTGGGGCGCCGCCAACCGTCTTAATAACATCGTCGATTTTATCAGGGTGGTGTGCGAAGCCTGTTCTCGGCATACCTATGCCTTTACGTGATAAAAGCTGCAACGAACGCAATTTATCTCGAGAGCGGCTGATAGCAACCGACTCGTTAAGGCTGTATGTGCCCATCATTTCAAATTGGCGAACGACTGATGTGCCATAAAAGCTAACCGATGCGCCAATTCGCGGGATAACTGCATCGTAATAGGGTAGTCGCTTACCGTTATAGCGAACTGACGGTCGCGCACTGGTGATATCCATGTAGCAGTGCATGGTATCGATAACGTCAACCTGATGCCCGCGAGCCTGCCCAGCTTCGACTAAGCGTGAAGTAGAGTAAAGACGAGGATTTCTAGAAAGAATTGCAATGCGCATTATAAAAAAGCCTGTAGTTTGTGTTTTATTTTGTCGTTTTATCGACCAATCTATCACCACGTTAGAACGTGATGATACCAATCCGTATAGATAATTGCCCATTCAGAAGGCGCTGGCAAGTTTCCTAGCGAAGCGTGGGAATGTAGGAATGGCTGTTCCCTTTCAAATTCCCAGAATGAAGCTAGGAAGCTTGCCAGACCTTCCCGAAGGGCGAGTTTAAAATGTCCGTACTCTTTGTTGTGTCACCTTGCATGAACTTGACTGTTTTTCACGTTAGCATTAGAGCGCGTCGGCCTTTGTAACGTAAAATCAGAATTAAGGTCAGTCTGCTTAACGAAAAAATGTAAGGATTTGGGTTAATGAATGAGTGGTGGCATGGGTTTTTGGCGTGGTTAACTCAGTACCAGTCAAATGTCGTGTGGAGTGGTTTGGTTTTACTAATTTATTTGGCGATGTCTCGTAAGTTGCTGCCAAAATTAGAAACCAACATCGTAAAGTCAAAGCTAAAATCAAATAGTGCTATTAAAGGACTTTTTGCTGCACGGGTTATTGTCGCTACAGTATCGTTAGCCTTGTTGTTGCTAGCATGGGGGATTGATTTTTCTGGGCTCTTAGTGCTTTCCACTTCTATCATCACGGTAACCGGTGTTGCGCTTTTTGCTAGTTGGTCACTCATCAGTAACATCACTGCGTACTTTATTCTGCTCACAAACGTAGCGTATCGCAGAGGTAATTATGTGCGCATTCTCGACGGCGATAACTTCATTGAAGGTGTGATTGCCGATGTAGGGCCGTTTAGCACGCGCTTGCTTACTGCTGAGCGTGAAACCCTCATGTATCCTAATAACCTAATTTTAACCCGTCCTGTTTTGCTCAACCCTAAAGAGAAGTGGGGAGCAATGGGAAAAGTGGTGGCGAAGTCGAGCGTAGAAACGCCGGTGGTTAAAATTGAAGAAAGTAAACCACACGACGAATTACTCTAGACGTCTTTCCTTACTCACATAGCGAAAAACCTGCAGCGAGCTACTAGCTACACGTTTTTCGCCTCCCTGATGTAGCGCGTCATACTTTGAAGTAGTGCGCGCAGTTTCGCTGGTTTTAGCGGTTTAGCTAAGAAGTTTACGCCTTGGGCTTTACACTGTGTAACTAAGCTTTCATCTGGTGTCGCCGTAATAAGCGCTGCTGGCACCACAATATTAAGTCGATGTCTTATCTCTTCAATCAAAGCTAGCCCATTTTTCTCGCTGTCATGACTGAGCTGATAATCCATGAGTAAGATTTGAGGCTGAATAGTCTCACAGACTTTCAACGCGTCATCCCAGTTGTTCGCAAGCACCACATTGATTCCCCATTTCTGTAATAGGGTCTGCATGGCATCTAAGTTCTCTCTTTGATCGTCCACGCAAAGCACGTCCATGCCTGTAAATGTTGTACTGCGGGGCTTTGCTGTAACGTTGGATACCTGTTTTGGCTCAGCCTTATCCAAGCTAAACGCAAAGCAGCTGCCTTTGCCTATTTTCGAGGTAACACTAATATCGCTGTTCAACTGCAGACTTAAACGTCGTACAACCCCCAAGCCAAGACCTATACCGTGTTCCTTGCTTTCGTTTGCGCGGAAAAAGTCACCAAAAATGCTGTCTTTTTTATCGGTAGATATGCCAATGCCTGTGTCGATAACTTTGAAATAAACGGTGTCTTTGACAGGCTTGATAATGAACAAGACGCGGCCATTTTCCGTGTATTTCACCGCATTTGAAAGCAAGTTTTGCGTTATTCGGTATAAGTACGTTTTGTCAGCTTTTACCCAGCACGGGCGTATAATCGCTTTAAAACCAAGTCCTTTTTCCCGCGCGCGCATCGCCATTTCGTCCACAAGTGGTGACAGCAGGGTCCTTACATCAATAGACTCAATATCGGGTTTCATTTCACCTTGATCTAAGCGTGCGATATCCAGCAAAGTGCCAATCAGTGTTTCGCTAGACGTCACGCTATGGCTAAGCTTTTGAATAATGGCTAGCGCTGACTCAGTCAGTTCTTGTTCTTCAAGGGCGCTCACGTAGAGCTTGGCCGCATTTAGCGGCTGCAAAACATCATGGCTTGCGAGCGCCAAGAAGCGGGTTTTACTAGCATTGGCATCTTCTGCAGCCTTTCGTGCCCTTATCAGTTCTTTCTCGGCATCAGAGCGCCGTTCTATTTCAAGTCGAAGCTCGGCGTTTATGGAGTGTACTTCTTCAGTACGCTTCTTAATACGAGCCTCAAGGTCAATGTTTGATTCTTCAAGCGCTTGCTGTATTTCCACGTGTCCGGTGATGTCGTTGAAGCTTGTTACGAAGCCTCCGCCAGGTAAAGGATTACCTACCATCTCAATAACCCGTCCATCCATTCGTTGTCGCGTGAAGCGATGGGGCATACCAGAGCGCAAATGAGCCAGCCTTTTTTCCACTTCACCGTCTACGTTATCTGTGCCGAACTCACCTTGTGAAGCGTTATACCGAATAAGCTTTTCTATAGGCGTACCTACTGCCAACAAGTTATCAGGGTAAGGGTAGAGGTTGGCATAGCGTTTATTCCACGCTACCAAATTTAAGTGTTTGTCGACTACGCTAATGCCTTGGTCCATATTTTCAAGTGACGTGAGTAGTGCAGTCATATTAAATTGCATGGCTTGCGTTGTGTCATCGAAGAAGTTGATAACCTCGGTAAAGTCCATCTTCTTACCACGCAATGCGCTGTCTAGCAGTACTTTGGCACTCGATGCGCCAATAACGCCACCCAAGGCGCGTTCGCAAAATGATAAAAACGACTCATTCGGCGTATCGTCGTGCTTTAATTGGCAATTATTGAGTTGCTGATATTGTTCCAACAATTGTTCACAACGACCGGATCCCATAAAGGTCGACAATAGCGTTATGAGATCGGAGACGGTCACGTTAGTTGCCTGCGCTTTAACGGTATTGTTAGTGGAAATGGCAGGAGACACAAAGGCTTCAGCTTGCATTCTGTCGATAAGACGCTGCGGTGCAAAGTGTGAAAAGAGTATGTAAACAAAGCTGTTTGCCGCTAAGCTAATCATAGCGCCTTGGCTAATGAGTTCGTTTTGTTCCATTTGTGAAACTTGCTCGCTCACAATGGGAAGCACAAGCCACAACACCCAAATCACTAATCCCACCATTAGCCCTGCGTAAACCCCGTGCGCATGCGCGCGCTTCCAGTAAAGTCCGCCAACAATGGCTGGCATAAGCTGGATAACTAACGAGAACGCAATAAGCCCAATTGAATGAAGCGAGCGGCTGCTGGTCATTTGCTGGTGGTACAAAAACGCCATAAGCAAGATAAACGCGATGACGATACGGCGAATAAGCCTGATTTTGCTCGACACGTCCTGTTTGTCATCGGTATTGCCTGTAAATGCAAGAATGCGCGGCAAAATCACATCGTTGGTGAGCATAGTACTCAGCGTGAGTGTTGCCACAATGATCATAGCTGTTGCGGCAGAGAGCCCACCTACAAAGACAATCACTTGAAGAAGAACTGACTCTGAAAATACAGCCAGCGACAGTACGTAAGAGTCGGGCTCGATATTAGCGCCAGCAAAAATGGCTTTGCCTGCAATGGCGATAATAGGAATTACCGCTGAAATAATGGTCAGGTAGAGAGGGAATAACCACCTTGCCGTGCGCAGATGACCTAGGCTTAGGTTATCAATAATGGCAACGTGAAACTGCCTAGGCAAACAAACAATGGCCGCTGCTGCCATGATAGTTTGAGCGATGAAAGTAAACGAACCAAACTGCGCCAAGGCTATTTCATTGGTGAAACTTTCGAAGAATGGACCAGACTGGGTGCGCTTCCACGCACTATAACCAACAATGGCAACCAGCACTAACGCCAGCAATTTAATGGTCGACTCGAAGGCGATAGCCAGCATCAAACCCCGTCGGTATTCGGTGACGTCCGTTTGCCGGGTACCGAAATATATTGCGAATGCCGCGATGAAGCCAGTGGCGGCAATAATAATGCCGTTGCTGTTAGGCTGCTGAGTAAGGAGTTGGAAAGTAGCGCCCACTGCTTTTAATTGAAGCGCGATATAAGGAATAGTGGCAAGGAGCGCGATAAGTGTAACTACCAAAGCTACGGTTTGGCGCTTGCCATAGCGCGACGCGATGAAGTCGGAAATGGTAGTGATGTGTTGCTTCTTGCTGACGAGGGTTAACTTGTAAATAAACTTATAACCCAAGACGTAAACGAGAATAGGCCCAAGCATGATTGGCAGGTAAATCCAGGTGTCTCTACTTGCTTGGCCTACCATGCCGAAAAAAGTCCATGCGGTACAATAAATAGCGAGGGCCAGCGAATATATAGCGGGATGTGACGTTAGTGCTCTAGCGGTGGGCGAGTTCTTTTCACCCCAACTCGCCAGTGAAAACAGCAAGAAGAGGTACAGTACTGCAAGTGTTACCCAACCAAAAACCATAACGTTCCTTTTAACTTAGTTTTAACAATGCTGTCGCTATTATAATCATTTCGACCATGGTCTACCTACGACCATGGTCTCATTTTGAATTTTTAAAGGCAGGTCTAGAGTAATACGCGAGCTCCTAAATGCTTGACTTTGCTGCTTGTGATTGTTTTTCCTCAACCACGTAACACGCAGCAATAACGTTAACAAAGCCGGGCGTTAGGAATATGTAAAATCATAACAATCAATTAACCTGACATGAGGGTGAAACAATGGCATTTAGAAACGAAGAGGACAAAAAAGCGTATTGGAGGGAGAATCTCGCTCTTCTCGCCAAGCTTTTAGTCGTTTGGTTTATCGTATCATTCGGTGCCGGCATTATTTTTGTCGATATCTTAAATGAAATCCAATTTTTTGGCTTTAAATTAGGCTTCTGGTTTGCGCAGCAGGGCGCAATTTACGTATTTGTTGCATTGATCTTTGTCTACATGGCGAAGATGAACGCCATGGACAAACGCTACGGCGTAGATGAGGAGTAAATCATGGACGTTCAAACTTTAACGTTTATTATCGTTGGCGCATCGTTTGCGCTTTATATCGCCATCGCTATTTGGGCTCGCGCAGGCTCAACTAACGATTTTTACGTTGCAGGTGGCGGTGTACCTCCCGTTATGAATGGGATGGCAACGGCAGCAGATTGGATGTCGGCAGCCTCGTTCATTTCAATGGCGGGTCTTATCTCATTTATGGGGTATGACGGTGCAGTATATTTAATGGGGTGGACAGGTGGTTATGTTCTACTTGCGCTTTGTTTAGCTCCCTATTTACGTAAATTTGGCAAATTCACGGTACCTGACTTCATTGGGGATCGTTACTACTCACAAACCGCGCGTACAGTTGCTGTATTTTGTGCAATCTTCGTTTGCTTTACATACGTTGCAGGTCAAATGCGTGGCGTAGGTGTGGTATTCAGCCGCTTCTTAGAGGTTGATATTGTGTCTGGCGTGGTTATCGGTATGGTTATCGTGTTCTTCTACACCGTACTTGGCGGTATGAAAGGCATTACTTACACGCAAGTTGCACAGTATTGTGTAATGATTTTCGCCTACATTGTGCCGGCGGTATTTATCTCTATGATGGTAACAGGGCATATCCTGCCGCAAACTGGCTTTGGTGCAACCTTAGCAGACGGTTCGGGGGTGCATATGCTGCAGAAACTCGATAATTTATCTGTCGAGTTAGGCTTTAACGAATACACCTCAGGAACAAAAAGTACCATTGATGTATTCTTTATCACCTTTGCGTTAATGGTAGGTACAGCGGGTCTTCCACACGTAATCGTTCGCTTCTTCACTGTGCCTAAAGTTCACGATGCGCGTAAATCTGCAGGCTATGCACTAGCGTTTATCGCAATTCTATATACCACAGCACCGTCACTAGCAGCGTTTGCCCGTGTGAATATGATAGAAACCATTAATGGACCTGAAATGACGGGAACCAGCTATGAAGAAGCGCCGTCGTGGATTAAAAACTGGGAACAAACTGGCCTTATCTCATATGAAGATAAGAACGGTGATGGCAAGATGTTCTATTCGGGTGACGAGCGCAACGAAATGAAAGTTGACCGCGATATCATGGTATTGGCTAATCCTGAAATTGCGAACTTACCTGCGTGGGTTATTGCACTCGTTGCAGCGGGTGGTGTGGCAGCAGCACTGTCAACGTCCGCAGGCTTGCTGCTGGTTATTTCAACCTCTGTTTCCCATGATTTACTGAAACGAAACTTTATGCCAAACATAACCGATAAAGCCGAGCTCATGTATGCGCGACTTGCTGCTGGGGTGGCCATTGTTATAGCAGGTTACTTCGGTATCAATCCGCCAGGCTTTGTTGCACAGGTGGTAGCATTTGCCTTCGGCTTAGCGGCGTCGAGTTTCTTCCCGGCAATTATTATGGGTATCTTCAGCAAGCGCATGAACGATAAAGGTGCTATTGCTGGTATGATTTCAGGTATTGCCTTCACTGCGGCTTACATTATTTACTTCAAATTTGTAAACCCAGCGGCCAATACGCCAGACAACTGGTGGTTTGGTATTTCTCCTGAGGGTATTGGTACCTTAGGTATGATGGTGAACTTCATTGTGGCTTTCCTTGTGTTCAAAGCAACAGATGAAGCGCCAGAAGAAATCCAAGAACTGGTTGAAAGCATTCGTTATCCTAAAGGAGCGGGTGAAGCATCAGCGCACTAAACTAATGTTGCCTTAAGATAGGCTTTAGCAAAATAAAACCAATCTACTGGCGAAAGTGAGTAGGTTGGTTTTTTCTTTTTGTGAACTGGACATTCCCTATGACTGCGATGGCTAAACAAGTTGAAGACTTTCTCAACACTTCAGCACCTTTTGACATGCTGGATAAAGAGCAAAAGCTTGAGCTAGTAAAACATACTGAATTGATTTACCTAACAGCGGATAATGTGGGCGACCTGCAAAAGGGCAAAGCGTCACTTTTTCTTATTCAAAATGGACAGTTTTCCGTCCAAGATTCAGATGCCCCTTTACGCCATTTAAGTGAGGGCGACTACTTCGGCTACACCAATATAATGGAAAAACGTAATTTTTCATTAAGCATCAGTGTAGACAGTCCAGGTCTGGTTTACTGTTTTGAAGCGTCTGCTGTTACCCCGTTATTTGAACTGCCAGCAATTCGAAATTTTTTTGATGGGCTGCGCAATAATGCCCTTCAAAACCATGCTATTTCCGATAGTAATTCCATGTGGCTTTATAAAGGGCTTGAGGATGTTATTAATAAGTCTCCCGTGTCGGTGGACGTAGAAACGTCAATAACAGTGGCGGCGCAGATCATGACGAATCAAAAGGTATCGTCATTACTGGTTACACGAGAAGATAAACTTATTGGCATTATCACCGACCGAGACTTACGTTCAAGAGTGGTTGCCACCTCTCTCGATATTCATCATCCAGTCAGCCATATAATGACGCCTAATCCTGCGCAGATAATGGGAAATAGAACGCTATTTGATGCCTTGGCGCTTATGACCGAAAGGAACATCCATCACCTACCGGTTATCGACCAGAAAACCCTTGTGCCATTGGGTATGGTGACAGCCAGCGATATCATTCGTCATCAGCGTGGTAACGTTCTTTTTATTATTGGAGAGCTAAGCAAAGCGGAGAACCTTTACGAACTAACACGGCTATCCTGGCAGTTGCCGCATTATTTCTCTGCTCATGCGAAAAAAGCAGGGGACTATGACATTGCTGGCAAAATTTTATCTCAAGCTACCGATATTATGACAAGAAAGCTTATTGGCTTTTTCCAACAGGCTAACGGGAAAGCTCCCATGATGTTTGCGTGGCTTGTTTATGGATCACAGGCAAGAGAAGATCAGACGATGGGTTCGGATCAAGACAATGGACTGCTTCTTGCTGAGCGGCCAAGCGAAGCGCAAGCAGAATATTTCGCAAAAATGGCTGATTATGTGTGTAACGGTTTGGCCAAATGCGGCATTAAACTGTGCGATGGTAATATTATGGCGAGCAATTCTAAACTTAGACTCTCGCTTGAAGAAGCCATTGAAGAAGCGAAGCGATGGGTAAAAGCACCAACTAAAGATGCGATTATGCACTTTAATATTTTTCTTGATGTTCGCTGCGCAGCCGGTGATATAAGTTTATTTAAGCAGTTGCAGCGTCAAAGGGCCCCCTTGATGAAGCAAAATATGTTCTTAGCAGCGCTTACGAGAAATAGTAACGAAATATCGGTTCCGCTTTCCATGTTTCAAAAGTTCATTTATGAAAAAGGCCGTAAAGAGAAGGACGTGATCGACCTTAAAACCCGAGCCGTGGCCTTAATTAACAATATCGCCCGTATATACGCGCTAGCTGATGGCGTGACGTTGCCTAACACACTTGCTCGGTTAGACGCGCTATCGGAAAATTCACAGCTCTCAAAAAGAGATGCAACTAACCTACGTGATATTTGGCTGTTTTTAAATCGTTTGCGTTGGCGTCATCAGTTGGAAAATAAAGTAACGGACAATCGTGTGTCGGTTTCAAGTTTATCATCGATTGAAAAGCATCAGCTAAAAGCCGCATTCAAGGCTATAGAGCGAACCAATCAAGCAATGGTTATGAAGTTTTCTGGCGGCGTAAGTTAACTCCATGATAACGCGAATAATCGAAGCCTGTGCATCGGTACTGTTTGGGAAGCGTCAATTCAGAAAGTCGTTACGTGATAAAACGTTGGGCGACACCCCTTTGGCGTCTGTGGATTTAGAACTCACATCGTTAGACCCTGTGACAACTCAAATTACATCGATTGGTTATGTAAGTGGTTCAGCTGGAAAAATTACGCTTTCCTCCAGTGGCTATCACGTTATTAATACGTCAGCGGACTTAGGACAAAGCCCTGTAATACACGGATTGACCTTAGATATTTTGCAACAAGGCGAAGGCTTAGCAGACGCCATCAATTCATTGCTACCACTACTGAAGACACATGTTCTAATTTTTCACAATGCGCGATTAGATTTGATGGCGCTTGATAGTGCCTTCAAACGGTGTGGATTAACGCAGATGGAAGTGCTCTATATTGATACGCTTCAGCTCGCACTTTATCAGTTAAACAAACAACATCAGGTGTTACCGAGTAATAGTGCAACGCTAACGGTTTGTAGGCAACGATTAGACTTACCCGCGTTTCCTGAACACAACGCACTAGATGACGCGCTAGCGACAATGCAGTTGTTTTACGCCCAGCTAAATGAATTGGGAATTACTTTGGAGAATTCACTCGAGTCTTTGGCTCACACGAATGCTGTCGGCAGTTTTAAGCTGGGAGTACCGCATTAGCGTCTAGAGCAAGGCAACGCTAATTATAGTGCCTAAGCCTTAAGTTTTGTGGAATGACTCGATGCTTTTATTTTGCCAGCGCTTACTGCTGTCGGCGCCACGAGTTGATTTCGCCCAGAGGTTTTGGCCACATACAGATTTTTGTCTGCTTCTAACATGACGTAGTCGATAGTTTTATTGTCATCAGCATGCTTGACGGCTAAGCCAGCACTTAGCGTAACGCGTTCATACTCAGATGCCGCATGAGGAATATTCAGGTCATAAACCGTTCGCAATAAGCGCTCAGTGACGGCCTTCGCGCCGTTTACATCGGTGTTAGGCAGAATAACCAAAAACTCTTCACCGCCAATTCTCACTAATTTGTCCATAGGTCGAAGTAGGGCGTCGTTGATCGTTTTACTGACCTTCCACAAACAGCTATCGCCATCTATATGACCATACATATCATTGAACAGTTTAAAGTGATCAACATCAAAAATAACCAAGGAGAGAGGAGTAACATTACGCAACCCATCTCTCACTAAACGGGGTAAATAGTCGTCTAAATAGTGGCGATTGTAGGCACCTGTTAACTTATCTACATAGATAAGCTTTTCGAGCAAATCGTTTCTAAGCTTGTGATTGATGTGTGATTTTACACGGTTGCGTAGGGTACAAGCGTTTACCGGCTTCACCACAAAGTCAACGCAGCCTGATTCCCAACATCTCGACTCTTCTTCATCACTTGACGAAGAGGTTACGAAAATAATAGGAATGTGAGCACACAACGGCTTTTTTCTTAACAATGCGGTGGTCTGATGCCCGTCTAATTCGGGCATTGAAACATCCATGAGGATTAGGTCAGGCGTATGGTACTTGCAATATTCAATTGCTTCTTTACCTGAGCCCACAGAGGCGCAGGCGACTGTGTCTTCAAGTAAAGTTTCCAGAACAAGTCTGCTGCTGGCTTGGTCGTCGACAATCAGTACTTTGCAATCTGCTAAAGTTCGGTCGCCAACTTGTTCAATATACACAAGTACTCCTAAACACAAAGGTGAGTGTTCAGGTTCAAGAGTACGCCTAATTTTAGAAAATGTGGATTAACCAAAAGTTTAATATTTAACCATTTGGTTCAATTTCACTCTTATCTTCTTATTTTATATCGTTTCTAAGAAAACAAATTAAACACTGCAAGACCAAATACGCCGAAGGTACACAGTGTGCCTATCATATAAAAATAGCTTCTTGGGCTTGGATTTTTTTCTGTAGCGATTGCGTAATACAGCCCCATATGAATGATGCGACTTAGCGCGTAAATCCAAACAAGAGCCGCAAGTATGCTGGTTGATGCGCCAAGAAAAATGCAAAGAAGAGCTGGAAGCGTAAACTGATGAATATTTTCGAGCGAATTGTGAAATGTTCTGTGGCTTCTGAATACGAAACTATCATGACTCAATTCCTCGCTGACTTTCCCTGGAATATAGCGAGACTGTTTTCTGTGAGCGATAGCGGCAACGATGTTTTGCACGAAAACGGTAAAGCTTATAAGCAAAAGGCCCGCAATACTATATGTGTAGACTGTGAACACGTGAACTCCTTTCTTTATTCCTTGAATGGATTCAGACAACTGGTTAGATGACAACGAAGGCCTGTTTAAACATGCGTATGTTAAACATGCCCGTGACCAACTAACCGTTCAATGTTTCTACGCCCAGACTTGTTGAAGAGATCGAAGCACATGCATAAATCGATGAACGAAAGCACCAACTTTTAGTGCTTTCGTTTTCAGCGCTTTTCTTTGCAAGAGGGACTACAGCGCTGCTTTAACATCGTTTGGAAGCAACACAGTATCGATCACGTGAATAACACCGTTACTCGTCATGATGTCGGCTTTGATCACATTTGCGCCGTTTATCATAACCTTATTCATATCAGTTGAGACCATTACCTTGCTTCCTTCGACGGTAGTGGCATCAGATAGCCCAGCTACATCTTTTGCTGTGACTTTACCCGTTACTACGTGATAAGTGAGAATTTTAACAAGGGTTTGTTTATTCTCAGGTTTCAATAGCATCTCAATGGTGCCTGCCGGGAGTGCAGCAAAAGCTTCATCGGTGGGAGCGAAAACAGTGAATGGCCCATCTCCCTTCAGTGTAGTAACCAAGTCGGCAGACTTAACTGCGGTGACAAGTGTTGAGAACATGTCGTTGCTTGCTGCGGTGTCGACAATATCTTTATGTCCATCCTTGGCATGATGGCCAGCAACCGCTGAGGCACTCAATACAACTAAGAAGAACGCACTAATTAACTTTTTCATACTCTTTCCTTTTGCCTATTAAATTACGTTAAGTGAAATTCAACATCCTTCGTTTAGCCAACTACTGACCTACGCCACTGAAAGCTACTGAATTGAGAATTGTTACGGTACTTCAGGGAAATTTGATGATTAACTTTGTGTAATGCCAAGTCGCAATGTATGAGCACCTAAGGAAGCGAGTAAAATTATGCGTTGAACGAGCTTTAAACTGGATTGTAAATAAAATGTAAATTCATGGCGCGCTGCTATACTTAATCTATCGAGTAAATAAGAAAGGTGCCTATTATGAATGCTCGACTCGCTGTTCCTTTGTTGTTATGCATAGTGCTTGCCGCTTGCCAATCTACTGATAATCAGCATGTAAAAGCTGCGCCCACTTTGTTAAATGACAGTCTCTTTCCTTCCTATACGTTATTTCCCGTAGAGTCTTCAGATGAAATTTTTTACTTAGACGAAGACGCACAGTTTTTTGCTGAGCAAGCGGTCTATGAAAAAAGCGCGCTGCAAAAAAATGTAAAAGGGTTAGTGAAGGCCATATTTGACCACTCTGATCAGGGAATGCTTTACAGAAACGGTGCTAACACCACAGCAAATACTACGTTCAATAATAGAGCCGCGAATTGTTTGTCTCTTTCCATTATGACGTATGCGTTAGCGAAACATGTAGGGCTACAAGCCACGTTCTACGAAGTAGAAATCCCTGAATACTGGACTCGTCGAGAAGGGTACAGTTTACTAAATGGTCATATCAACTTACGAGTTCAACTTCCAGAAGATCCCAATATCGTCTCTATTGGAGGAAGTTTTGCGGACGTGGATTTCGACCCCCAAACCCTCAGAAGTTACTTTCCTAGAATCGCTGTGTCAGAGGAAAAAGTTATAGCGATGTTCTACAACAATAAGGGAGCTGATGCGCTTGTTGCCAACAGTTATACCAAAGCCTATAGCTATTTTAGGGCTGCTGCTACCATCGCACCGGAACTGGCCCAAAGTTGGGTCAATCTTGGAGTACTTTATCGAATGGCCGATGCATACGAACAAGCAGAGGCGGCCTACAAGCATGCTTTATCTTTGAATAGTGAAAACCTCACAGCATGGGAAAATTTATCGATACTTTATCGTTATCAAGATAGATTTGAAGAGGCGAAAACAATCAACCAAATGGTGGATACTAAACGCCAAAGCAATCCCTTTTACCACTATATATTGGGTGAACAAGCTTTCGATAATGAAGAGTACGAGGCAGCGATATCATATTATTTAAAGGGACTAAAACTTGATAATACCCGTCATGAAATTCTGTTTGGATTAGCGAAAACGTATTTTGAAAGTGGAGACATAACCAACGCTGAGCAATACTTGTCTCGGGCTATCAAGCATGCAAACAATAGGCAAGACAAGTCTCGTTATCAGTCCAAATTATCAGCTTTAGCGAATAATCAATGAAGTGGGTGTTGAGAGGGTAGGCGGTATAATTCAGGCAAAAAAAACCGCAGACTAGCTGCGGCAAAAGAATAACACTACAAAAGGAACTTAATTTATATAACGCCCAGCTCACGAAGGCGCTCTTGCAGGTATGACCCTGCGGTATGACGTTCTGAAAGAACAACATCTGGTCTAGGGTGTAAGAACAGCGGCAATGAAATACGAGATTTCGTCATGTCAGCACCATCTGGGTTTACAACCCTATGCGTAGTTGATGGGAAGTATCCGCCAGATGCCTCTTGAAGCATGTCGCCAATATTCACAATCAAGTTCCCGAAATCACACGGAACTTCAATCCAACTACCGTCTTTAGCTTGTACTTGCAATCCAGGCTCGTTGGCTGCAGGCAAGATAGTAATCAAATTAATATCTTCGTGAGCAGCTGCGCGAATTGCGTCTACTTCTTCATCACCTTTTAGTGGTGGGTAGTGCAGTATACGTAGCAAGGTCTGATCAGAATCTTTGATCATGTCACCTAGCGGTTGACTGTACTTATCGCTCACCTCTGAAGGAGAATGCTTTTCTATCCAACCCAATAGCTCTTTCGCTAGTGTGTTTGCTTCCCCATAGTACTGGGAAATCTGCGGCTGTAGTGCTTCTGGACACTGACCCCACGGATAGAAATGGTAATACTCTTTAATGTCTTTTTTCGTAAAGCCTTTGGCTACCTCAGATACGCTCTGAGGGAAAAATCCGTCTTGTTTACCCTTGTTGTACAGGTAATCGTTCTTCTCTTCACTGTCGAAGAAGCCCTGCCAATTGTCGTAAATACCTTGAACTAATGACTGTTGGATAGGGTGATTTTTTAAAACACCGAACCCTGTCTCGCGAAGTGACTTCACGAATTCTTCTTGTGCGTTTTCCGCTTGGTAATCAACAGCAACTAATTGCATAACTTTATCCCGTATATTTTGACTGCGGCATTATAAAGGTAGACGGGCTACAGAAAAAAGTCGCAGAAATTGACATAAATCAACCCCGCGAGGAATTTGCGCGTAATTTACAGAAACCTGACCAGTTAGTCTAGTAAAATCTTGACCAACTGGTCCAAATTAATGAAATTTAACCAAGAGAGAGGTAAAAGCCCGCTAGCGCGGCACTCATTAAGTTAGATAACGTTGCAGCAATAACAGCTTTTAACCCCAGTCTCGCAATTTCTTTTCTGCGTGTTGGTGCCATGGCACCAATTCCACCCATCAAAATAGCGATAGAAGAGAAGTTTGCAAAACCACAAAGTGCAAAGGTGATAATGGCCTGAGATGCTTCAGATAGCTGTGATTGGTTCTCTAGGAAGTTTAGGTAGGCGACAAATTCGTTAACTACCATTTTCTGACCAATAAAGCTGCCTGCAAGTTGCGCTTCCTCCCATGGTACGCCGATTGCCCATGCAAGAGGTTGAAGCACATAACCCAGGATCCCTTCAAACGTCACGTTTTCATAGCCAAATAATCCTGCTGTCCAGCCAATAAGGCCGTTAAACATGGCTATAAGTGCTATGAAAGCGAGTAGCATTGCACCTACGTTTAACGCAAGTTGCATGCCTGATGCAGCGCCACTGGCGGCTGCATCAAATACATTGGCGTAGCCGGTATCTTCCGCATCTACGTCATGTAAATCTTCATTTGGCTTACTGGTTTCTGGCAACATGATTTTTGCCATAAGTAAGCCACCTGGCGCAGCCATAAAGCTGGCTGCTAGCAAATACTTAAGATCTACCCCCATGCCTGCGTAGCCCGCCATTACTGAACCAGCAATTGACGCCAACCCCCCCACCATAATGGCAAATAGCTCAGAGCTCGTCATGTGTGGAATAAAAGGGCGAACCACAAGAGGCGCTTCTGTTTGGCCCACAAAAATATTGGCAGCAGAAGACATGGATTCAGGTCGGCTAGTTCCCAGCGCTTTCTGTAAAAAACCACCGATAACCTTGATGATCAAACCCATTACTTTGAGGTGATAAAGAACGGCAATAAGCGCCGAGAAAAACACGATAACTGGAAGCACGTTAAAGGCAAAAATAAACGCGATCGACTTGTCGCCAATAGGACCGAACAAGAAATTAATGCCTTCTTGGCTATAAGCAATGATGTTGGCGACAAAACGCGTTGCGCTCAACAATACTTCTTTACCAGGTTCAGAATACAGGACAAACGCGCCAACGGATGCTTGAATAGCAAATGCGCCACCGACGGTGCGCCAGTTTATATTACGTTTCGCCGATGATAACGCGAAGGCAATACCCAGAAGGACTGCAATGCCCAGTAAACTCACCATAGTAATGTTCCCTTAAAGAAGCGCTTGCTGAATGTGTGATTTGATCACATCTAATGCAATTTGGTTTTTGCCACCTTGCGTCACTACTACGTCGGCAGTGAAGCGGCTAGGTTCTATAAATTGATGATACATAGGCTTAACAGTTTCTTCGTACTGTTTTGCCACAGATTCAATACTACGACCGCGTTCTTTTAGGTCGCGCATCATTCTGCGCATCAAACAAATATCAAGAGGAGTATCAATGAAGATCTTCACGTCGTACAAAGGAAGAAGATCAGTACGAGCTAGTAGCATGATGCCTTCAAGAATAATGACTGGCGCAGGATTTAGACGCTCAGTTTCAGGCAAACGCGTATGCGTTTTATAGCAGTAATGTGGATAGTCAATAGGCTGACCATCACGCAATGCTTGCAAGTGTGCTTTTAAAAGCTCATGTTCAAAGGCGTTCGGGTGATCATAGTTGTTCTTCTCACGTTGCTCCATGGGAAGATGATCTTGCGCACGGTAGTAATGATCTTCGCGCAGCACTTGAACAGGGCGGCCTTGAGCACTGAAGCCGTTAAACAAATTTTTTGTAAAAAGAGACTTCCCAGAGCCAGAAGCCCCAGAAATGGCAATAATAAGTGGCGATTGCATAGTACTATAAAGCTGATTTTGTTGGTGCAAAGATACGCGTTTAGGCCTCGCGAATCAATGTTATATTCACAAGTTCTCGGTTTTTGGATCGGTCTTTGCTAGAACTTTATCGTATTTTCAAGGTATTGCAGGGCGTTTAGTCAGCACGTAAAAAACACCAAAAAGTTCTCCAAGTGGTCAGTTTTTAACTGAACAAGTCAAAATATCGCTAGTTACCAATTATCTCTATATCGTCGTCCTTAACGCTCGGTAATGCATACGAATGCTGCTTCGAGCGAGAGCCCTCACCTTGCGCTCTGGGTGGGTAGTAGGTTTCTTTTTCATCAACATAACCAGAGAATACATCATCAAGTGCAGCGCGTATTTCGCTGAGGGTTTTATCTAAATTTGCATTGAAATCTGGGCGTTTTCGCTTGGTATGGCCCAATTCGATTAATCGACCAAAACACTTGTTAGCCAATGCCATTAACTCGTGTGGTACATCTTTGTGAGGAGGCAGAGACTCATTTGGGTTATCTATGCAGTACTTAACTAGAGCGGTATAGAAACACAGAGGTTTGTTTTGTAGTGTGACTACTTTGTCATCAATACCGTTCGAAATCGTTTTTTCCTGAAGGTTGATAACAAGCTTTGGTTTAGGAGGAAGCACTAATTCTTCAAGTGAAGACTGTGTTCGTCTCTTTTTACTCGTAAAGGCGAAAAGGGGAGCAATAAGAAACGCGAGTAAAATGCCAAGCCAACTAAGACCGACCTCATTGATAGGTGCTCTACTATTGATAGAAATATTTATGGTTTGCTCTGCATTCTCGAAGGTAGTGCGGTGTAGTGCTGGATATTCAGATAAGTCTGACTTGACCTGAACTCCTTGAATTTCACTAACGACAACAGGAAGTGCCTTTTCTTCGACTACTCGATTTAGGCGTTCAAGGTAACGGCCTATAGCATATCTGTTCTCTGGCGTGTTAAGCGTTTCATTTCCTACATCAAGGAAAGCGCTATCTAAGCTGATTCTTCTCTCAACTACGTCAATGGCCCGGTGAATAGAAGATTGATGCGCGAAATACTGGCCTACAACAGATGCAATTTGCAATGAGATTAGCAATAAAGAGAAGGTAATTGCGAGCTTAAGAGGAGGCCTAGGGCGAAGCTTTATTTTACTCATTTGTTACACCCTTCTTCCAGCGTAATATTTTTGTAATATGGTCTCGGGTGTGTTGTCGCTATTTCGTAAACAACCGACTGCACAGCGCAGAATAAGTCGGTATTTTGAGTCTGCATCTTCAAATACCATTGCATGCCGCTTACGCTTTCTAGCAGTGGAGATATATAGTTTTTAGAGAAAGTTTCACCGTCTTCTTCAGCCCAATACGTGGAAATAATATCGACCTCGCCTGCAAGGAGTGCCCGCCTTAGTTCTTTATGAGAGCTGTAATAAATAATATCGATATTGCTACTGTTCAGGCCTAAATGATGAAGAACGGTTTTCGGCACTATATGGCCAGAGCGACTACTTGGATAATCAAGAAGGCCTATGCGTTTTCCTAGAAGATATTCTTTGCTTAATGTTGGCTTCTCTCTGAGTGAAATGAAGAATGCGGGATAGTCGGGGTGCGCGGCTAACTTCGTTAGACCGTATATTTTGTCAGCGCCGAAAGCGTCTACTATATTACTTTTCACTAAAGCGAGATCAACAACGCCGTGATTGATATATCTAAAGGTGTCGTAATCGCTTTGTCCAACCACTACCTTAATGCCGCTATATTGACGCTTTATTGTACTGTCCGAGCATAAGCGTTCATTAACCATTTCTGCGATACGGCCATCGGTTATATAGGCAGAAAATATGTCTTCATTTCCAGATAACCCCGTTTCACAGGTTAATATTTGACCGGTTTGTGGCAGGATGTCATCATAAAAAATAGAATTTTTAAAATAGCTAGCTACGCTACATAATAATGCAACGACAACAAAGACAATCCATTTTACAGAGGTAACAATTCTAAAATCTGTCAAAAAAACGACCAAATGAATTAACGATTTATACGCGGATTTCATCAGTTAAGGTTACTTATTGCAATAGGTAAATTTATTTTAAAATAGTAAGTCATTGTTATTTTTGTTATTTTTATGGGTAAACCTGATTTTTATTAAACGCTGTTTATTAGTGCTCGATATGGCAAGAATAGGAACAGCTAATCGCCGTGAATTGACGAGAATAATAACAAGTAAATTAATCTGACCATTTGGTCAAGATATTTTTTGCAAAGTCAAAGGCCTAGGGGGATTGCTGCTAAATAAAAATGTAAAGTTGTAATAAAATTGACATGAATCTCTATAACAATTTCGTCGATTCATATTAATTGAAGGTCGACTACGGGAAATACCCTACTAGCGAACCTAAAAACAAATTTAAACAAAAAGGGAAACACACATGAGAACATCAGCAAAGTTCAGTCGCATTGCGGCTGCGGTTGCGCTGTCAATCGGTTTGTCGTCAACTGCAATGGCGCAGGTAACGTCATCTGAATTGAACGGTAAAATTATGGGCCCGCAAGGTAACCCTGCAGCAGGTACTGTAGTAACGGTTACTCACGTTCCTACTGGTGCTGTTAAAACAGTAACAGTAAACAGCGGTGGTACGTTCAGTCTTCGTGGTCTTCGCGTAGGTGGTCCATACACAGTTGTTATTGATTCTGACGAATTCGCTGATCAAACTATCAACGATGTTTACCTAGAGCTTGGTGAATCAGCGTCTATCGAGCGTATGCTTGAGCCTGCTGCTCAATACGAAAACATTGTTGTAACTGGTTCTCAGGTTAGCAGCCTATCTTTCGGTCAAACTGGCCCAGTAGCAAGCTTCGACCTTTCAACTCTTCAAGAAGCACCTGCTATTAACCGTGATATCACTGACATCGTTCGTATTGACCCACGTATTTACGTAGACGAAGGCGGCAGCAACGGTATCCAGTGTGTGGGTAAAAGCCCGCGTTTCAACAGCCTGACTGTTGACGGTGTTCGCATGAATGACCTTTTCGGTCTTAACTCAAACGGCTACCCAACAGAAAGAATGCCTTTCTCTTTCGACGCTATCGCAGGTGTTTCAGTTGAAATCGCACCTTTCGACGTGATCTACGGTGGTTTCTCTGCGTGTAACATCAGTGCCGTAAGTAAAACCGGTACTAACGAAGTTCACGGTTCTGCATTCTACGATTTCGGTAGCGACAGCTTACGTGGTGACTCACTTGAAGGTGATGATATCAACCTAGGCGCGTATACTGAGAAACGTTACGGCTTCACCGTTGGTGCACCGCTTATCAAAGATAAACTATTTATCTTCGCTGCATACGAAAAACTTGAAGGTGCAAATACTTTTGACCGTGGCGCTATCGGCTCTGGTGCGATTAACGAGGTTAATATTACTCAAGCAGAAGTTGAGCGCATCCAACAAATTTCTCAAGACGTTTACAACTTTGACGCTGGCGGTGTTCCATCAAGCCTTGCTAACGAAGATGAAAAGTTACTTGTTAAGTTAGACTGGAACATCAACGACCAGCATCGTTTAGCGTTTACTTATAACTACAACGACGGCAACAACTTTGCGCAGTCTGACGGCGATTCAAATGAATTTGAATTCCAAAGCCACTTATATGAGCGTGGTGCAGAGCTTCAGTCTTTCATCGGTGTACTTTACTCAGACTGGACAGACAAGTTCTCAACCGAAATCCGTATAGCACGTACAGAGCTTGATAACCTTCAGCGCTCTTTCTACGGTGACGGCACTCCAGGTGGAAACGACTTCGGTGAGATCCTAATCCGTATGGCTAATGATCCGGACGATTCTTCAGATAACCTAACCGTTTACCTAGGTTCTGATGACAGCCGTCAAGCCAACGACCTAGACTGGGATGCAACTAGCATCTTGTTCCGCGGTAACTACTACTTCGATAACGGTCACACGCTAACTTTCGGTTATGAAAACGACAAGCTTGATATCTTCAACCTTTTCGTACAGCACGCTGAAACAACAACGATTTTCAACAGCATTGACGATTTCGAAAACGGTGCCAATGCACGTATCGAATACGGTTATGCATACTCGGGTAACCTTCTTGACCGTGCAGCAGAATGGGGCTACACGTCTCACTCAACCTACGCGCAAGACGAGTTCTACCTAACTGACGACTTGAAAGTGGTTGCTGGTCTTCGTTATGACTGGATCACAACGTCAGATCGTCCTTTAGAAAACACGGAATTCACTGAATCTTACGGTTATAGCAACAGTGCAAACCTTGACGGTGTAGACCTACTTCAACCACGTGTAGGTCTTAACTACACGCTAAGCGATAGCACAGAACTACGCGGTGGCTTCGGTTTATTCTCAGGCGGAAATCCTAACGTTTGGATGACTAACAACTACCAGAACACTAACGTTACTGGTGGTGAAGTTAGAAACGACTATGCAAATATCCTAGATGGCAGCATCACTTGGGTTAACACTGAAGACGGCGTTACCGCCGGTCCAGGTTACTCAGTACCGTCTGACCTAGATGCACAAATGGATTCAGGTGTTGGCCGTAACTTTGAACCAAATAACCTTGACCCAGACTTTGAAATGCCTAGCGAGTGGAAAATCTCTGCAGGTATGACGCACATCACAGACGAAGACTACGTATTTAACTTAGATCTATTGGTTAGCATTACGCAAAACCAAGCGATGATTAAATACAAAGGCATAGAGCCTGTGGGTCTTACAGAGGAAGGTTATATTGAATATGAAAGAACGGGCTTAGGTTCACTAGAGTTAACTAACTCTGATGAAAGCTCTACTTCTTATTCATTAACAGCGACTATGAACAAGTCTTGGGACAACGGCATCTCAATCGTGGGTGGTTATAACTACAGCCACGCTGAAGATGTACAGCCTATGACTAGCTCTGTAGCGTTCTCTAACTTCCAGTTCCGTGCATTTACCAACCCGAATGAAGAAGTATCTTCACTTTCAGATTGGAATATCGCACACCGCTTTACGTTAGACTTCCGTTATACTACAGAGCTAATCGATGGTTATAACACCACGTTCTCTGCATTCGCGGTTGCTCAGTCTGGTAAGCCTTATAGCTTCACTATTTCTGAAGACGAAGTTAACGATATCTTCAATTTCACACCTTACTTGGATTCTAACAACGTACTTCCAATCGGTGCTGAGCGTAACGATGAAGAAAGCCCATGGTGGGCGAAGGTTGACATCGCGGTTCGCCAAGATGTTCCAGCGTTCCACGAAGACCACACCGCACAAGTATTCTTCGTAATCGATAACTTCACGAATATGCTAAACGATGATTGGGGTATCCTAGAAGAGACTTCATTCAACACGGCTGTAGTCGGCACTGCTAATCCAGAGCGCCGTCAAGGTGATGCGTCACTTTGGGAACTACGCGTAGGTGTTAACTACCGCTTCTAAGCTGTAGAAAAACACTAGCTACAAGTTGTAGTGTTAGGTGCCACTCTCCTTAACAGGAAGTGGCACTTTTTTATGCCCGTCATTAATCTCACAATCATGCAATCAAACGATCCTCCGCTTTTTTAATGATCTAACTAGGTACATTAGCCGAAGTAATTGACGACAAATTTTTAAATGCTCGCAAGGAGGGCTTATGTCAAAACGTATGCTAATGGTAATGACATCTCACGAAATTATGGGTGATACCGGCAAAAAGACAGGCATGTGGTTGGAAGAGTTTGCTGCGCCGTACTACGCATTTAAAGACCAAGGATATACGATAACTTTGGCGTCACCCATGGGTGGGCAAGTGCCAATCGATCCCAATAGTCTGGCTGACGATGCAATGACCGACGACGCTATGCGATATACGAAAGATGAGCTGGCGCGTAGCGCAATAGCGTCGACTATTCCGCTTGAAGATGTGAGAGCTGAAGAGTTTGACGCGGTGTTTTATCCAGGGGGACACGGTCCGTTGTGGGACCTTTCTGACAATGTGCACTCGATAAAACTCATCGAAGACACTATCGCAGCTAATAAACCCGTTGGGGCAGTATGTCACGCGCCAATTGTGCTTAAAGACGTTAAAACGCCTGATGGCAAATACCTGGTAGAGGGAAAATCTGTTACCGGATTTTCAAACAGTGAAGAAGCTGCAATGGAACTTACTGACGTAGTGCCTTATCTGGTTGAAGATGAACTGGTTAAAAAAGGCGGTAAGTATGAGAGCGCCGACAATTTTGCTGTAAAAGTGTGTACCGACGGGTTACTGGTGACGGGACAGAATCCGCCGTCATCACGACCAGCAGCCGATGCGTTGATTAAGCTATTGAGTTAGCGTCAGCGAACAGCAGAATATATAGTGCCCTCAATGAGAGGGCACCGTTTTAAAAGCGTGGCTACCTAAACGTTCTCAAACAGGTCTTCAACACGCTGTCTTAGTTCTTCAATTCTAGACACATCCGCTGGCGCGATGAAAATAGTGTCGTCACCTGCAATGGTGCCCAAAACCCCGTCTTTCTTACTCAATGAGTCAAGCAAGCGCGCAATAAGCTGCGCAGCACCAGGGCTGGTTCTAATAATTACCATTACGTTGTTGTGAACGATATCCAGTACCAGCTGTTTAAGGGGGCTTTTAGCCGTAGGCATACCTAGCTCTGGAGGCAAGCAATACACCATATCACCTCGGGCATTTCGCGTGCGTACCGCGCCGAATTTGCTTAGCATTCTAGAGATTTTAGATTGGCTGATGTTGTCGAAGCCTTGTGCTTTTAATGCATCAACAATTTCGCCCTGTGAACCGTAACTTTCTGCTTTAAGAATTTCTTTAAAAGCTTTGATGAGTAGCTCTTGTTTTGCGTTTGCCATTAGCGCTCTTTTCTTTTTTGAGGGTTATCGTTAGGAATTATATTTAGTATGCGTATATTGTGCCGTACAGGTAGACTTTGCGCAATTTCTTTGCATAATCATTCATGATAATGAATATCGAGATAAAATCGCCATAAATAACGTTAATAAGACGATCCGGTGATTGAGTTTTCCCCCGCGTTGCATTAGTGTGACGTTCCGTTTAAATACGTGAAGTAATCCCATAGGAGAAATGGTATGAAAGTAGCCGTGTTAGGTGCTGCCGGTGGTATTGGTCAGGCGCTGTCTTTGTTGTTGAAAACACAATTGCCAGCAGGTTCAGATTTAGCGCTTTACGACGTAGCGCCAGTTGTTCCTGGTGTTGCCGTTGATTTGAGCCACATCCCCACTGCGGTAAAAGTAACCGGTCACGGTAAAGATGACCTAGCTGATGCACTAACTGGAGCAGACGTTGTTCTAATTCCAGCGGGTATGCCTCGTAAGCCAGGTATGGATCGTTCTGATCTATTCAACATCAACGCCGGCATTGTTAAAAACCTTATCGAAGGTGTAGCTGATAACTGCCCGAACGCGTGTGTTGGTATCATCACTAACCCAGTTAACACTACTGTTGCTATTGCAGCTGAAACGCTTAAAGCAAAAGGCGTTTACGACAAAAACAAGCTTTTCGGTGTAACGACACTAGACGTTATCCGTGCTGAAACGTTTGTTGCTGAACTTAAAGGTGTAGACGTATCTTCTGTGCACGTACCGGTAATCGGTGGTCACTCTGGTACAACTATCCTTCCTCTACTTTCACAAGTTGAAGGCGTAGAGTTCACAGACGAAGAAGTTGCTAGCCTAACTACTCGTATCCAAAATGCGGGTACTGAAGTTGTTGAAGCTAAAGCGGGCGGCGGTTCTGCAACCCTATCAATGGGTCAAGCAGCGGCACGCTTCTGTCTATCTCTAGTTGCAGCAATGCAAGGTGAGAACGTTGTTGAGTACACTTATGTACAAACTGATGACAGCGACGACGCAGCATTCTTTGCACACCCAGTTCGCCTAGGCGCAAACGGTGTTGAAGAAATCTTGCCATACGGCGAGTTAAGCGCATTTGAAGAAAAAGCGAAAAACGACATGCTTGAAGGCCTCCGTGGCGACATCAAGCTAGGCGTAGACTTCGTAAACGGCTAATAACGCCTGAAGCGGATGTACTAGCATCCGCTAGAAAAGGCTGGATACGTTCTTACGTACCCAGCCTTTTTTACATTTAAGACATTACAAAAAAAGCCTGCTCAATGAGCAGGCTTTTCATTATAACGTTACGCGTTCACTTGGGCTCTAGCCTGTATTACGCATACCAATTGCAATACCCGCGATGGTAACCATCATGGCACGCTCTAGGCTGGTGTTTTGTGCATCGTCCCCGGCTTTACGAATACGATCCAGAAGCTCAATTTGCAGGTAGTGAAGGGGCTGAAGATATCCTGCACGGATCTCCATAGACTCTTTACCCTGCGGGTCGTTCTTCATGATGTCGCCGTCACCGGTTATAGCCAACAGCGACGAGATGCTTTCTTTAAGCTCGCCACGCAACGCTTCACCAAAGTGTTTGAGCTCTTTGGGTACCAAGCGCTCATCATAAGCTTCACTGATACGCGGATCGGCTTTATGGAACACCATGTCCAGCATTGAAAGACGTGAACGATAGAACGGCCATTCGCTGAACATCTCGTTAACCACTTTTTCATTTTCCGGTGTCTTCACGCTATCGATAGCGCGCATAACGCCTAACCAGCTTGGCAGTACCAAACGGGTTTGTGCCCAGGCGAATATCCATGGAATCGCACGTAGGCTCTCAATACCACCTTGTGGCTTACGCTTCGCTGGGCGACTACCTAGTGGGAGTTTGCCTAACTCTTGCTCTGGCGTTGCAACACGGAAGTAAGGTACGAACTCTTTATCGTGACGCACGGTTGCACGGTAATTATCGCGACCTTGGGCTGCCATTGCAGTTATAAGCTCTCGCCATTCTTCTTTTGGTGCCGGAGGCGGGAATAACATGGCTTCAATTATGGCGCTGGCGTAAATACCTAGGCTGCGTTTAGCTAGCTTAGGCATACCGAATTTATAGCGAATAGTTTCGCCCTGCTCAGTTACACGGAAGCCGCCGTCTAGCGAGCCAGGAGGCTGAGAGTAAATGGCAGCATGTGCTGGCAAGCCACCACGACCAATTGTACCGCCACGGCCGTGGAATAGCGTCAGGCTTACGTCAAACTCATCAGCAATCGCAACCAAGGCTTCTTGTGATTGGTATTGAGCCCAGCCCGCAGCAAGTGCACCTGCGTCTTTGGCTGAATCTGAGTAACCAATCATAACGAATTGACGACCTTTAACGTAACCGCGATACCAGTCGATAGACAGCAATTTACGCATTACGTCAGGCGAGTTGTTCAAATCGTCTAGCGTTTCGAACAATGGCGCCACTGGCATTGGCCAATCTACACCACTTTCTTGAAGTAGCAGCTGAACGGCCATAACATCCGATGGCTCACTGGCCATAGAGATAATATAGATACCAAAACCGTGTTTGCTGTGCTTCGCAATTACCTTACAGGTATCAAGCACTTCTTTCACGTCATCAGACGCATCCCATTGAGCAGGGAACAGCGGGCGTTTTGAACCAAGCTCACGTAATAAGAACGCTTGCTTGTCGGCTTCGCTCCATTGAGCATAATCACCAAGACCAAGATAGCGTGTTAGTTCGCTGAAAACGTCGGCATGACGCTCAGAGTCCTGACGCACGTCAAGGCGCAGAAGGTGAATGCCAAATACACGTGCACGACGAATAGTGTCTAGCAGCAGACCGTTTGCTACAACTTGCATTCCGCAGTCTAACAGTGACTGGTAGCAAAGCATCAGTGGTTCAATTAGCTCATCATCACTTTCAACCCAGTTTGAAGTATCTGGATTTTTACCTGCTAAGTAGTCGCTAATGCCATCGCGGGTTGTGATGAACTTGTCCACAAGTGGACGAAGAAGGGCGCGGTATGGCTCGTTGGCGTCGCCGACTTTTTCGCGTAACGCGTCGTTGCAGTCGTACATTGAAAGCTCAACTTGCAAGCGATCAAGATCAATCGCGAAAAGCTTGGCCGCACGTTTTCTAGCAAGTAATAATACTTGCTCAGTCACTTTTGACGTTACAAATGGATTACCGTCTCTGTCGCCGCCCATCCAAGAGCTAAATTGTACTGGTGACGAGTCTAGCGGTAGCGATACGTCGTAATCTTCATTTAGGCGACCATCAAGCTCGCGCATAAAGTCTGGCACTGCTTCCCATAATGAGTTTTCAATAACAGAGAAGCCCCAGCGTGCCTCATCAACAGGTGTTGGACGTACTGAACGAATTTCTTCAGTGTGCCAAGCCTGTGCAATAAGGTCAGCAATACGGGTTTCAATTTTTTTACGCTCAACATCACTAAGCGACTCTTGGTGAATAGCCTGAAGGCAGTTCGCCAATTCTTTATGTTTGTGAATAAGTGTACGGCGGGTAACCTCAGTTGGGTGCGCGGTCAGTACAAGATCGATGTTCAGTTTTGCAACCGCGTCCTGCACTTTTTCAGCTGTTAATTCAGCTTTATCTAGGTGTTTAAATAGTGCATCAATAGACGCATCAACATTCATTGCCGCATTGTATTCTTGCTCAGCAATGTTGCCCAAATTCAAGAATTGTGCGAATGCACGGCCAACAGTAAGCAAATCGCTGTCAGACATTGTTTTGAAAGTTTCTTTCAGTTCTTCGCTACATGTAGCGTCTCCCTGATAAGAAGCTCGGCCGCCTTTACGAATCTTTTCAATACGGTCTAGCCACTCTTGACCCAATTGATTTTTGATTGTTTCACCTAAGGTTTTACCTAGGTATCGAACGGTATCTTTCAGTTCAGCATCGTAGTGTGTTTGCATGCTATCCTCCTAAATATATGGCCTTAACCATACTGTGTCCTTTGCGACTTGTCTAACCACTTTCGGTTATAATTTACAACATTTTGATACTTTTGCACCCTAGTTAACATTGCTCAAAGCAAGATATTTTGTGGTGTGATACACTCTTGCACCGGAAAATGCAGAAACATTCTCGCGTTATGCGTTTTGTTTGAAATTTGTACTGCATTTGTAATTTAATTTCAGGAGTTCTTGTGACTGATACATTCAATACAGTAGAAACCCAAGCAAGTTACGGCATTGGTTTTCAAATGGGTCAACAATTACAATCAAATCCGTTTGACGGACTAGCGATTGACGCTGTTGTAGCTGGCCTAAAAGACGCCTTCGCAGGTCAAGCGCCTCAGGTTGACAACGACACACTACGTGATGCGTTCGGCGAAATTCACAAGCGCATGCAAGCGGCTAAAGAAGAAGCTAGCAAAGCGGTTATTGAAGAAGGCACAAAGTACCTTGAAGAAAATGCGAAGCGTGACGAAGTAACCGTTACTGAATCTGGTCTTCAGTACGAAGTTATCGCTGAAGGTGACGGTGAAACGCCAGTTGCGGCTAGCACTGTACGTGTTCACTACCACGGTACACTTATCAACGGTACTACCTTTGACAGCTCTTACGAGCGCGGCCAGCCAGCTGAATTCCCAGTAGGCGGCGTCATTAAAGGTTGGACTGAAGCACTTCAACTTATGAAAGTAGGTGCTAAGTACCGTTTATACGTGCCACATGATCTTGCTTACGGTGAGCAAGGTGCGGGTGCAGCTATTGCACCATACAGCACGCTTATCTTTGACGTAGAGCTTCTAGACGTTCTAGGTTAATGTGTTGTTCACAGGTGTGCAGTTCTGTACACCTGTGTTCCATCTTTTCTTATACATAGTTCATAGCGTTTAAAAATTAGCCCGCACTTCGTTAGATTTAGCGTTATGGCCTAATGTTCCTTTCTCCTATTTCTTTTCTCGTAAATACAAAGCAAACCTAAATTTGGCACGTTGTTTCATTGGTGTCGCCTTGCGTTTGCGATATGCTAGGTTTCATCTGCTCCGAGTTGTTATCAGTGGCTTCGGCATTACAATAGCCCTACGCTCAAATAAGGAAAATTATTATGGTTATCAAGCCTAAAGTGAGAGGCTTCATTTGTACAAACGCGCATCCGGTCGGCTGTGCTAAAGCGGTTGAAGAACAAATTGCTTATGTGGAAGCAAAAGGTGACTTAGGCGAAGGCCCCAAAAACGTATTAGTGATTGGAAGCTCTACAGGCTATGGCTTGGCGTCACGCATCACTTCAGCGTTTGGCTATGGCGCAAAAACACTCGGTGTGTGTTTTGAGAAAGCACCAACGGAACGAAAAACAGGTACAGCAGGTTGGTATAACACAGCTGCATTTCATGAAAAGGCGAAAGCGAAAGGCCTGTATGCAGACACCATCAATGGCGATGCATTCTCTGATGAAATTAAAAACGAAGCCATAGAAAAGATCAAAGCGGAAATGGGCAAGGTTGACTTGGTTATCTATAGCCTTGCATCCCCGCGTAGAACCGACCCAGAAACAGGCGTGACGTATAAATCTACGCTTAAGCCTGTAGGGCAGGCGTACACTACGAAAACCTACGATACTGATAAAGACAAAGTGCATGAAGTATCGCTAGAGCCAGCCAACGACGAAGAAATCCTTAACACCATCAAAGTGATGGGCGGTGAAGATTGGGAACGTTGGATGGACTTTTTACGTGAAGCCGATGTGCTTGCTGAAGGCTGTAAAACCACCGCATATACCTACATTGGTAAAGAGCTAACATGGCCTATTTATGGTCAAGCGACGATTGGTAAAGCGAAAGAAGACCTAGATCGCGCTGCCGCAGCCATTATCGGTAAAAACAGTGATTTGCTTGTGCAAGCCAATGTGAGCTCGTTGAAAGCACTGGTAACGCAGGCAAGCTCAGCCATTCCTGTAATGCCTTTGTATATTTCACTTATTTATAAAGTGATGAAAGAGGAAGGGACCCACGAAGGGTGTATTGAGCAGATTCATGGCTTGTTCACACAGTGCCTGTTCGGCAATACACCAACGTTAGATGAAGCAAATCGCTATCGCATGGATGGCAAAGAAACTAACGATGCAACACAGGCAAAAATTAAGGCGCTATGGGATCAAGTGACACAAGAGAACTTTCATGACTTAAGTGACTACAAAGGTTACAACCATGAGTTCTTAAAACTGTTCGGTTTTGACATTTCAAGTGTTGATTACGACAGTGAAGTTGACCCAATGGTTAATTGGTAAAGCCTAAACTTACCATTAATTAACCTAATGCTTATGTACGCAAAAGCCGTCTGATTTGACGGCTTTTTTGTACCTGATTACAAGTTGATACGGCGTATGGATTCGCAAAATGTAAATGAATAAGACCAAAGGTTTACATTAAATTGTAGAAAAATTTGCCTTTATCTTGAATTAGCGTGGCACAAACGTATGGGTTAATGCTAAAATCCCGAAATTAAGTAGGGGTCTTTTCTGCCTCTACCAAAACAGCAGTAGCGATTGCAGCTACACAAAAACAATAATAAGTGTAAATTTCTGCTGGTGGTCTATAAAGAAAGGGCGAATTAAGCGTCCGCAAAAGGAATTATGCGTTACGGCTTCATAACAGGCTGACCGTAGCAATTGCAGCAAGTTCCATCAATCAACAACGAAAAGGTGTTCTACACCTGTTAATAGTGCGCTTTTGCATGCTGACAGGCAGGTTTTCTGCGGTCATGCAAAAGGGTATTTCTATTAGAGTAGTGCGATTACATATGATAAAAATCAAGAAAGGTCTCGACCTCCCAATTGAGGGAGCGCCAAAGCAGGAGATTGCTGATGCATCTGCTGCAACGCGCGTTGCCATTCTGGGAGAAGAATATGTGGGTATGCGCCCTACCATGCACGTCCAAGTTGGCGATGTAGTGAAGAAAGGTCAGGTTCTTTTTGAAGATAAAAAGAACCCTGGCGTTAAATTCACTGCCCCAGCAGCGGGTGAAGTGGTAGAGGTTAACCGTGGTGCAAAACGTGTTCTTCAGTCTGTAGTTATCAAAATGAACGGCAGCGATGCTGTGACATTTGATAAAATTGCAGCTGACCAGATCGCGAGCGCAACACGCGAGCAACTTCAGTCAATCCTTGTAGAGTCAGGCATGTGGACAGCGTTCCGTACACGTCCATTTAGCAAATCTCCTAAGCTAGACTCTGTTCCAAGTTCAATTTTCGTTACAGCAATGGATACCAATCCACTAGCAGCAGATCCTGCAGTGATTATTGCTGAGCGCCAAGACGATTTCGTAAATGGTCTTAAAGCATTAACGCAATTGAGCGGTGGCAAGACTTACGTTTGTAAAGCGGCAGGTGCATCTGTTGCTACTGGCGATGCGGCAGTTGATGTTGAAGAATTTGGCGGTCCTCACCCTGCGGGCCTACCGGGTACTCACATCCACTTCCTTGATTCTGCTGGCATGAACAAAACGGTTTGGCACATCAACTACCAAGACGTTATGGCAATTGGTGCATTGCTGACCTCTGGCGAGCTAGATAACCGTCGTGTTATTTCACTTGCAGGTCCTGCAGCAACTAACCCACGCCTAGTGCGCACCGTAATGGGCGCAGACTTGACCGAGCTTACTGCTAGCGAGCAAGTAGACGGTGAAGTACGTGTTATCTCTGGTTCTGTACTTAGCGGTACGACAGCGATGGGCGTTCACGGCTTCCTTGGTCGTTTCCACACCCAAGTTTCACTACTAAAAGAAGGTCGCGAGAAGAAATTGTTCGGTTGGATCCTACCCGGTTCAAACCAACACTCAGTGACTCGTGCTTACTTAGGTCACCTAAGTGGCAGCAAGAAATTTGATATGACAACAACTACCAATGGTTCTGAACGTTCTATGGTTCCAATTGGTAATTACGAACGCGTTATGCCCCTAGATATCATTCCTACGCTTCTGCTTAGGGACCTGATTTCTGGTGATACTGACGGTGCTCAGACGTTGGGTTGCTTAGAGTTGGACGAAGAAGATTTGGCATTGTGTACTTATGTATGCCCTGGCAAATACAACTACGCTCCTATCTTACGCGACTGTTTGACCACGATAGAGAAAGAGGGTTAAGTCATGGGTTTAAAAGCGTATTTAGAAAAGATCGAACCAAACTTCGAACCAGGTGGTAAGCATGAAAAGTGGTATGCGCTTTACGAAGCTGCGGCGACCATTTTCTACACCCCAGGAAAAGTAAATAAAGCTAACACGCACGTGCGTGACAGCATTGACCTTAAGCGCATTATGATCATGGTATGGATGGCAACATTCCCAGCTATGTTCTTTGGTATGTATAACATTGGCTTCCAAGCGCAAGAAGCTATTGCTGCTGGCGCAGGAACACTACCTGATACGTGGCAAGCAGGTCTATTCGCTGCCCTTGGCGGTGACTTGGCAAATGCGGGAACACTAGGTCTATTCTTCTATGGCGCATGTTTCTGGCTGCCAATCTACGCGGTAACGTTCGCGGTAGGTGGTTTCTGGGAAGTATTGTTCGCGTCTGTGCGCAAGCACGAAGTTAACGAAGGTTTCTTCGTTACATCGGTACTGTTCGCACTAACACTTCCAGCTACTATTCCTCTATGGCAAGTTGCACTAGGTATTACCTTCGGTGTTGTAATTGCTAAAGAAGTATTCGGTGGTACAGGTCGTAACTTCCTTAACCCAGCATTGTCTGGTCGTGCATTCCTTTACTTTGCGTATCCTGCGCAAATTTCAGGTGACCAAGTATGGGTAGCGGCAGATGGTTATTCTGGTGCAACGTCTCTAAGCCAAGCGGCTTCTGGCAACCTTGATTACGCGAACATGGATCAGTGGATGAACAGCTTCATCGGTACTATCTCAGGTTCAGCGGGTGAGGTGTCTACCCTTGCTATTATTCTTGGTGGCTTGTTCATCATGTACATGCGTATAGCAAGCTGGCGCATTGTTGCTGGTGTAGCAATTGGTGTGGCGTTCTTCGCAACCTTGCTAAACCTAATCGGCAGCGATACTAACCCTATGTTTGCAATGCCTGCTCATTGGCACTTTGTTGTTGGTGGTCTTGCTTTTGGTATGTTCTTTATGGCGACAGACCCAGTTTCTGCGTCGTTCACAAACCAAGGTAAGTGGGCTTACGGTATCTTCATTGGTTTCATGACGGTACTAATCCGCGTCCTTAACCCAGCCTTCCCTGAAGGTGTAATGCTAGCAATTCTATTTGCTAACTTGTGGGCGCCACTGTTCGACTATTTCGTCGCACAAAGCAATATCAAGCGGAGGGTAGCACGTGTCGGCTAAGAAAGAATCTTTAGGCAAAACGGTAGGTATTGTTGTTGCCGTATGTTTGGTTTGTTCAATTGTTGTGTCTGGCGCGGCTGTTGGCCTTCGCTCTCTACAACAAACAAACGCAGCTCTAGATAAAAAGAGCAACATTCTTAATGCTGCAGGCCTTTATGAAATGGGCATGAGCAATAGCGCAATTGAAAGCACTTATAGCGAGCGAGTAGAGCAGCGTTTTGTTAATCTTGACGAAGGTACTTTCGTAGAAGCGCCTAAGCCAGATTACGATATGTATAAAGCAGCCAAAGAAACTGAGTACAGCACTAAGGTAACCAACAGCAATGTTGGTTTCCAACGCCGCCCTAACGTGGCAAGTGTTTACTTAGTTCGCGACGACGCAGGTGATGTTTCTCGTATCATCCTTCCTGTACACGGCAGCGGTCTTTGGGATCTTATGTACGGTTTCTTAGCGGTAGACGCAGACGGCCAAACGGTTCGCGAGCTTATTTACTATCAGCAAAAAGAAACGCCAGGACTAGGTGGTGAAGTGCAAAATCCTGCTTGGCAGGACAAATGGGACGGCAAAGAGCTTTACGAAAATGGCGAAGTTGCTATTCGCGTAGTGAAAAATGCTAACCCTAGCAATCCTCACACTATCGATGCGCTTTCAGGTGCAACCCTAACCAGCAACGGTGTTGAAAACACTATTCGTTACTGGGTAGGCGAGCAAGGCTTCGGCCAGTTCCTGAAGAACCAAGCATGGCGTTCATAAGGGAAGTCTCATGGCAGATACTAAAGAAATGAAAAAGGCCCTCTTTGGGCCAATCCTGGACAACAACCCGATCGCCCTACAGGTATTGGGTATCTGTTCAGCACTGGCAATTACCACTAAGCTGGAAACAGCATTGGTAATGTCGCTTGCGCTTACAAGCGTTGTAGCGTTCTCAAACTTGTTTATTTCACTAATTCGTAACCAGATCCCATCTAGCGTTCGAATTATTATCCAGATGACTATCATTGCGTCGTTGGTAATCGTTGTTGACCAAATTCTGAAAGCGTATTCGTATGAAATATCGAAGCAGCTGTCGGTATTCGTTGGTCTGATTATTACTAACTGTATCGTAATGGGTCGTGCTGAAGCTTACGCCATGAAGAGCCCACCTCTGATGAGCTTCCTTGATGGTATTGGTAACGGCTTGGGCTACTCTTTCATTCTAATTGTTATTGGTACAATTAAAGAGCTATTTGGTTTCGGTACTATTTTAGGTTTCGAAATCCTTCCACTGGTTCAAAACGGTGGCTGGTATCAGGGTAACGGTTTGTTAATCCTACCATTCAGCTCATTCTTCTTAATCGGCGGTATGATTTGGTTTATCCGTACTATCCGTCCAGAGCAAGTAGAGCCTAAGGAGTAAGTCATGGAACATTATTTGTCGTTATTTGTTCGCTCAATTTTCGTTGAGAACATGGCGTTATCACTTTTCTTGGGTATGTGTACATTCCTAGCGGTATCTAAGAAAGTTAAAACTGCTATGGGTCTTGGTGTTGCAGTTATCGTGGTACTAGGTATCTCTGTACCCGTTAACCAAGTTATTTATGTAAACATTCTTGCTCCAGGCGCATTAGCATGGGCAGGTTTCCCAGAAGCTGACCTAAGCTTCCTTAACTTCCTAACGTTTATCGGTGTTATCGCGGCGTTGGTACAGATTCTAGAGATGAGCTTAGACAAGTTCTTCCCTGCGCTTTACAACGCACTAGGTATCTTCCTTCCGCTAATTACCGTTAACTGTGCAATTTTCGGTGGCGTGGCGTTTGCGGTACAGCGTGAATACAACTTCACTGAAAGCATCGTTTACGGCGTTGGTAGTGGTATGGGCTGGGCACTAGCAATTGTATTGCTAGCGGCAGTACGTGAAAAGCTGAAGTATGCTGATATGCCTGATGGTGTTCGTGGTCTTGGTTCTGTATTCATGATCGCTGGCCTAATGGCACTTGGCTTCCAGTCATTCACTGGTATTCAGCTGTAATAGAGCTCGGGAGCATATAAATGAATAACGTAGAAATATTTCTTGGCGTCGGCATGTTTATTGCCATCGTATTGGCGCTAGTATTTATCATTATGTTTGCCAAGTCTAAATTGGTACCAAGTGGTGATGTAACTATCACTATCAATGGTGACCCAGACAAGGCAATCAAAACTGCACCGGGTGGCAAACTTCTTGGTGCACTAGCTGACGCAGGTTACTTCGTATCGTCTGCGTGTGGTGGCGGTGGCTCATGTGGCCAGTGTCGTGTAGATGTACACTCAGGTGGTGGTGAAATCCTTCCAACTGAACTAGACCACATCACTAAAGGTGAAGCGCGCGAAGGCTGCCGTCTTTCATGTCAGGTTGCTATCAAGCAGGACATGGAAATTGAACTGGAAGAGTCGGTATTTGGTGTTAAGAAGTGGGATTGTGAAGTTATCTCTAACGATAACAAAGCAACCTTTATCAAAGAACTTAAGCTTAAAATTCCTAACGGTGAAAGTGTACCTTTCCGTGCAGGTGGTTATATTCAGATTGAAGCGCCAGCGCACCACGTTAAGTACAAAGAGTTCGATATTCCTGAAGAATACCGCGGTGACTGGGAGCGTTTTGGCTTCTTCGACATCGAGTCTAAAGTAGACGAAGAGACTATTCGTGCTTACTCAATGGCGAACTACCCAGAAGAAGAAGGCATTATTATGTTGAACGTGCGTATCGCTACGCCGCCACCTAATAACTTAAGCCTACCTGCGGGTAAAATGTCATCGTACATTTGGAGCCTGAAAGAAGGTGACAAAGCGACTATCTCTGGTCCATTCGGTGAATTCTTCGCGAAAGAAACTGAAAACGAAATGGTATTCGTAGGTGGTGGTGCAGGTATGGCCCCAATGCGTTCTCACATCTTCGATCAGCTTCGTCGCCTTAAGTCTAAGCGTAAGATGAGCTTCTGGTACGGTGCACGTTCACTTCGTGAAATGTTCTATACAGAAGACTTCGACGAGCTAGCAGCAGAAAACGATAACTTTGAGTGGCATGTAGCACTTTCTGATCCTCAGCCAGAGGACAACTGGGAAGGTTACACTGGGTTTATCCACCAAGTACTTCTTGAGAACTACTTGAAAGATCACCCTGCACCAGAAGACTGTGAGTTCTACATGTGTGGACCACCTATGATGAACGCGGCCGTAATCAACATGCTTAAAGATTTAGGTGTTGAGGACGAAAACATCATGCTAGATGACTTCGGTGGCTAAGGGTTTGATTTAAGAGCTACTCGCTTAAAAACTCAAGCATATTAAAAGGGGCGTAAGCCCCTTTTTCGTTGAAGCAAAACGCATAATGCACATAATAGCGATTGAGTAATGTGCAGATTAGCTAAGGACAACATCGTGATTCGATTTGCTATTCGAATTTTCCTCGCCTTTGTTGCGGTAGGTATTCTACTTCTCGCAAGCTGTAGCGATGAAAAAACGCCTGTAGTACACCTGCAAGGGCAGACAATGGGCACAACCTACAATGTTAAGTACCTTGTAGCGGAGACACCGGTAGAAGGCTTACAAGCTGAAATAGATGCCCGTCTTGTTGAGGTTAACAAGATGATGTCTACTTACGACCCAACGTCAGAACTATCAAGGTTCAATCAATATCGCTACACCGACAATTTCGCCGTATCACCAGATACGCTAACCGTAGTTAACGAGGCATTACGCTTGGCTAACCTTAGTGGCGGAGTACTTGATGTTACCGTTGGCCCATTGGTTAATTTATGGGGGTTTGGCCCAACTAAACGCCCTGAAAAAGTACCAAGCCAGACAGACATCGACGATATTCGCGAATATGTGGGTTATAAGAAGCTGTCAACCACGCCTACAGGCTTAAAGAAAAGTCACCCAATGCTTTATGTCGACCTGTCGACTATTGCAAAAGGTTTTGGCGTTGATGAAGTGGCGGAGATCCTTGAAAACCACAACATTGAAAACTATCTTGTAGAAATAGGTGGTGAAATGCGTGTGAAAGGTGAACGAGGCGACGGCAGTGAGTGGCTGATTGCCATTGAAAAGCCAGTTACCACTGAACGTGCTGTTCAAAAAGTTGTCTCAATAGGAGAAAACGCGGTTGCTACATCAGGTGACTATCGCAACTATTACGAAGAAGACGGCGTTCGTTATTCGCATCTAATCGACCCCACAACGGGCAAACCTATCTCACATAACCTGGTTTCGGTTACGGTAATTCATCCTTCTTCAATGACGTCTGATGGTTTGGCTACGGCGTTTAATGTAATGGGATGGGAACAAGCGATAGCGGTTGCTGAGCAAGAACAACTCGCTGTATTCCTCATTCGTCGCACAGAAGACGGATTTGAAGAGTATGCATCGCCAGAATTTGATAAACTGGTCACAGTTCATAATTAGGGGGTAGCAATGTCTACATTCATTCTTGCTTTTGGTTTCTTTCTAACAATGGTACTGGCTATGGCCGTAGGTTACCTTTTTCAGAAAAAATCAATCTCTGGAAGCTGTGGTGGCTTAGGTGCGCTAGGTATTGAAAAAGCCTGTGACTGTCCAGAACCGTGTGACCGTAAAAAGTCGCGCATGGAAAAAGAAGAAGCCCGCCAGAAAAAACTAAACGAGTGGAAGCAGAACCAAATTTTGTAATGCTTAACCCATCGTTGGTTTAAGGTTTAAAAGCGCTGTTTGATACTAATCGACAGCGCTTTTTTTGTGGGTATATCTATTACGTTCTTTAATATTGAGCTCTATTGACGTTGTTTCGATAAATTCGCTCACACTGTGACTTGGTTGAAATGTAGCTAGCCGAGCCATCAATTTTTTTGGGAGATCACAACGAAATAGTGTAATTCAGCATTAATAATAATATACTGTGATTTTGTACAGCTTTGTGTTTATAGCTAAAGAATAAAGGCAGGTAATGCGAAAAATTATCCACGTCGACATGGATTGTTTTTACGCCGCAGTTGAAATGCGCGACAACCCAGCCTTGCGCGATATTCCCATTGCGATAGGCGGCAGTGCCGACCGTCGAGGGGTTATTTCTACCTGTAACTATCCCGCCCGTAAATTTGGTGTGCGCTCAGCTATGGCTACAGCGTATGCTTTAAAGCTATGCCCAAACTTGACCCTCGTAAAAGGGCGCATGGATGTGTACGCTGCCGAGTCGCAAAAAATACGTAAGATATTTGCTGATTATACCGACCTCATTGAGCCTTTATCATTAGATGAAGCCTACCTAGACGTGACTAACAGTGAATTTTGCGGTGGCAGCGCCACGTTAATTGCCGAAGAAATACGCGAGCGCATTAAAAATGAACTTGGGCTTACAGCTTCAGCAGGTGTTGCGCCTTGTAAGTTTGTGGCTAAAGTGGCGAGCGATGAAAATAAGCCCGATGGAATTTGTGTTATTACTCCTGATAAGCTCGATGAGTTTGTACGCGAAATGCCACTAAAGAAAATTCCGGGCGTAGGCAAAGTCACCATGCAAAAGCTTCAGCGTATGGGGCTTAATACCTGCGACGATGTTCGCCAATACCCTTTTGAGCGCATTCAAAAAGAGCTGGGTAAATTTGGCAGTGTGCTGTGGGAGCGTGCTCACGGTATTGATGAGCGTGAACTATCGGTATCTCGTGAGCGAAAGTCTATCGGCGTAGAGCGCACGCTAAGCGAAGACATTCACACCTTCGACCAATGCATAGATTTTTTGCCACATTTATTTGAAAAGCTTCAAGAGCGAATGGAAAATCACAAGAAACGTACGGGTAAGCCGGTACGTATTCGCACGCAGGGCGTTAAGCTTAAGTTTAACGACTTCCAACTAACTACGGTAGAGCACCGCTGTGCCACGCTTGATGAAGCGTATTTTCGCACGCTAATGCAGGAAGCCTTCGAACGAGCAACAGGGCGGGGTATTCGTCTTGTTGGCGTTCATATAGGTCTTGCTGCCGACCAATCAACACAGCAATTGGTGTTACCTTTTGAACCGATTTAGCCAATAAGCTCACTTGTTAAGTACTAACATGCAGTAGCCTCAATCTAACCACTTGTTATACTTAACGTACTGATACTATGCGATAGACTGACGCTTTTGTATTACCCGATTAAAGGCCAATCCCACAGAGTTTAGTTTCTAAGACCACTTAATCTTTGGCAAATGAAAGCGATTGGCTAACCCTTACTATTTTTTCCACTTTAATGAAGGACGTTATGGACTCGAAAGAACTTAAAACCCCAGGTCGCTACAAGCATTACAAAGGTAATTTATACGATGTATACGAAGTGGCAACGCATTCAGAAGATGAAAGTAAGCTAGTGGTATACCGCCCGTGCTACGGCGAAAAAGCGCTTTGGGTTCGTCCCCTAGAAATGTTTGTTGAGTCGGTTGAAAAAGACGGAGAAACACTTCCCCGTTTTGCTTATGTTGGCAATATTCCTGATGATGAAAAAATGATCTAATTGTGAAATTAGGTCATAGTGTAAGAGGTCTTTAATAAACAGGCTTCTTACAAGGAAATAATAATGAAAACTGCACCTCGTTTTAGCGCACACGTTTTGGCTGCGTTTATTGCTGCGAGCCCTTTGGTTTATTCAACTATTAATCCCGCAAAAGCACAAGATAGATTTGCCGATGTCGAAGTTAAAGCGACAGCGATAAAAGGCTCTGTGCACATGCTTACAGGTGCAGGTGGAAATATCGGCGTATCTGCTGGGGAAGACGGTGTTTTGATCATCGACGATCAATTTGCGCCGCTTGCAGAAAAGATAGCGGCCCAGCTTGGTGCGCTCGGGAGTGACAAGCCAAAGTATGTGATAAACACGCATTATCACGGCGACCACACAGGCTCTAATGCGTTTTTCCACAGCCATAAAGGCGCGACCATTCTGGCGCACGAAAATGTGCGTGTTCGCCTAGCTAACGATGAAAAAGTAAAACCGGAAGCGCTGCCAACTATTACCTATGAAGACGGAATAAAAATTTACTTCAATGGTGAAACCCTTCACGTGATGCACTTAGCAGTAGGCCACACCGACGGCGATAGCGTAGTGTGGTTCGAGCAACCCAACGTTATGCACACCGGCGACTTGTTCTTTAATGGTCGCTTTCCCTACATCGACCAAGGTGCTGGCGGTAATGTGGAAGGCTATATGGACTCAGTAAAACAACTGCTTGCTAAAATAGACGATGAAACCGTTATTATTCCTGGCCACGGCGACATCAGTAACAAGCAAGAATACAGCGCATTTTTAGCTATGATCTTTGAAACGTTCAACTACGTTAAGGCACTTAAGCAAGACGGCAAAACCCTCGATGAGGTTAAAGCGATGGGCTTAGACGATAAGTGGGCCGACTGGAGCTGGAATTTCATCAATGAAGAGAAGTGGATAACTACACTCTATACTGATGCCTAAATAGTATTGGTTACATTTTAATATCGAGCGAGTGTGCAGGGTAGTTTTCTTTACGACCCTGCAATTTCGTTAAAATGGCACTATCACTGGGTTTTTGAGCACTAACTTCAAAGGCAATAGGTTAGGAAATGCAGGTTTATGAGCACCAAGTCTAGGGGCTAGAGCTGCCAAACGTCTGCTAAGCGGTTTCTCGTATTTTAAGCTCAAAGGGTAGAACTTGGCTCGCTTGTTCAACGTCTTCGCCCTCAATTAGCGATATCAATGATTCCGCTGCCATTTCTGCCATCTTACGGCGCGGGACTGATACGGTTGTTAAGGCAGGGTAAATTGAGCGCGCAAAACTCAAGTCGTTGAAACCGCAGATATCGATATCCTTGCCAGGTTTGATACCTCGTCTATTACATTCCATCACCGCGCCAGCAGCAAGCTCGTCACTCACAAAAAATAGCGCATCAGTATCCGGCCATTTATGCAGTGTTTCTGAAAGAAGCTCAGCACCAGCTTGAAATGTGGCGTCGGCTCTAGAGGAAACATATCGCTCGGCGGACAACTCAGCATTGTCCAGTGCGGTTGCCCAGCCCTGTTTTCTCAATATTGCACGCCAATCTAAATACAATGAGCAAAAAGCAATGTTGCGGCGCCCTTTATCGATAAGATGCTGGGTCATAGACTGGGCTGCTAATTCGTTATTTACTCCGTAATTAATATCAAAAGGCTCACTAGAAATATCCATAATTTCGGCCACAGGCGTCCCTGTGGTTAGCAGCATTTTTCTCGTTTCTTCAGTATGACGCGTGGAAGTAAGAATGAATCCACTCACGTTCTGCTGGATATAAGACTCTACAGTACGCTCCTCGCCAAGCTCGGTATAGGTCGAGTCGCCAATCATCAGTGCATAATTGGCTTTGTCGGCAACGGCCTTCACGCCTAACATCACATCGTTAAACACATTGTTTCCAAAAGACGGAAGCAATAACGCGATGGTTCTATTATTGTCTGAGCATAATGACTGGGCGGCGCGGTTCGGAATATAGTTTAGCTCTCGCGCTGCATTTTTGATCTTAAGGGCGAGTGATTTAGAAATGCCACTAGAATTATTAAGCGCACGAGATACGGTAGTTTTGTGAACCCCCAAATGATTGGCTACGTCTGATATTTTTGTGCGTGACTTTTTTACCTTACTCATTTTTCGATCTTTTTATGTGCTGCTAGTTCCGCTATTCCGCGCGGAAGTGTGTGTTAATGTCGTGATGCTTAATTCGATATCAAAGGGCGTATAAAGTCTTCCGCCTGCTGAGAAACACACTCGAAAGTTTGTGTAACGTCAATAATGAATGCGTTTTCTTTAGAAGGCAGCTCTAAGGCTGCAAACTGGCTTTCGAGCATAGCATCACCGTTAAAAAAATGCTCCCGTTGTTTTAATCGCGCACTAAGCACAGACTGTGACGCATGAAGGTAAATAAAGTGGCAGTGAGGCGCGATATCTTTGGTTAGCACGTCACGATAGGCTGAGCGCAGCGCTGAACAGCTTATAACCACGTTCCGGCCGGCGTGAATGTGTTGCTTGGCAATCATGTTTAACGTAATTAACCACTCCCACCTGTCTGCATCCTGCAGTGGTATACCTGAAGACATTTTCTCTACGTTTGCCTCGCTATGGTAACGATCTCCTTCTTCGAAAGGCATGTCAAAACGTTGGGCTAAATGCTGGCTCAATGTCGATTTTCCCGTTCCTGAAACTCCCGAAACGAAAAATACATGGCAATGGGTCATAAGCTTATCTCTCACATTAAAGTTCAGGAGTACATCAAGAGCGAGTTATTTGGACTCCATTTTACTCATAAATATTAGTTTGGAAACCGGTTGCGTTCAAGGGGTGATTATAATAGTGTTACCAGATAGCTATCTTGTATTAATAAATATTTAACATTGGCTGGGTTTTTCAACTTAGCTTGTAAAGGTAGCGGGTGATTTCCGTATTATGACTTCGTCGACATGAAGACAGTGTCACTAACAGGTACCAGAGAGCACGTATGACCGATACTTTTTCCCTTCTTTTTGTCGCCATTTGTAGCATTGTGCTTCTCACATATTTAGTTGTAGTTAGAAAAGTTCATGCTTTTATCGCTATCCTTGTGGCAGCAGCGTTTGTTGGCCTGGGTACGGGAATGCAAGCGGCCGACGTTCTGGCTTCCATGCAGTCAGGCATGGGCAACACGCTGGGATTTGTAGCGACCATTGTTGGCCTTGGTGCTATGTTCGGGCAATTCTTAGAAGAATCCGGCGGCATTGATAGGCTTTCGCAAACTATCAACAATAAATTTGGTGATAAGAATAGTCAGTGGGCGGTTGTGTTAACGGGGTTTCTTGTTGCTATACCTGTCTTCTTTGAAGTGGGGCTTATCATATTAATGCCTCTTATTTACTCGTTAGCAAAGAAATCAGGAAAGTCGCTTATTTATTATGGAATCCCGCTCACAGCAGGGCTCGCTGTCACCCACGCTTTTATTCCTCCAACACCAGGACCTGTTGCGGTAGCTTCAATTTTAGGGGCGGATATCGGCTTAGTCATTTTGTTCGGCTTTATCGTTGGTATTCCTTGCGCGTGTTTAGCCGGCCCAATTTACGCAACATTTTTAGCGAAACGCCTGCACGTACCTGTCCCAAACCATATCATTGAAGCTTCACATAAAAAGCCAAAGGAACTCCCCAGCTTTGGTTCAGTTGCGGCGCTACTGACATTTCCGCTAGTGGCTATTCTGGTGGGTACGTTGGCAAAGTTCACGCTTTCAGAAGGTGTCTTGAAGGAGGCGTTGCTATTTATTGGGCATCCCTTTATCGCCCTGACCATTGCAACCATTGCTTGTTTTAAAGTGCTAGGGAAGAAGCAAGGCTTATCAAGCGAACAAATTAGAAACATTGCATCAAGAGGGTTAGAACCGGTTGCCCTGGTCATACTGGTGACAGGCGCGGGTGGCATGTTTAAACAAGTGCTCATCGATTCTGGGGCGGGGCAGGCCTTCGCCGATGTTGTCGCATTATCGCCGCTCCCACCATTGGCAGCCGGGTTTCTTATCGCAATTTCAGTCAGAATTATTCAGGGCTCGGCTACGGTGGCCATGTTAACGGCTGCTGGTTTAATGGGCCCTGTAGTGCAGGAACTGGCGTTTTCACCATCAGTACTCGCCCTGATGACAATTGCAATAGCGGCAGGCGCTACGGCCATGTCTCACGTGAACGATACGGGATTTTGGATCGTAAACCGTTATTTTGATATTTCTGTGAAAGACACGTTTGTGTCTTGGACGTGTATGGCAACCCTAATAGGTTTTATTGGGCTTTTTCTCGTACTAACGCTTGGCTTATTTGTCTAATGTCCCAAACGGCTCAGACCTACTTGAATCGTTTTGGTGGAAACCGGTTTCAAGTTTTAACAGCTCAAATGGCTTTAAGGTTCACCATTTGAGGCATTATTACTAAACGTCTGTATGTAAAGCTGCTCTACTTTATCTCGCGCCCATTGGGTTTTTCTAAGAAACTTAAGTGACGATTTAATCGAAGGATCGCTATTAAAGCAGTTCACTTTGATGCGGTAATACAATCCATCCCATCCGTAACGCTCGTGAAGTTGCGTGACGATTTTCTCTAGCGTTAAGCCATGTAAGGGATTATTAGGTTGTTGATTCATAAAGTGCCGCTGCTTGTTCTAAGTTAATACCCTATTCTAGCACGAACCCACTTGCTGCGTATCAATGCGCTAGGCTTTACTTTCAATAGTTTCACCCGTAGGTATTTGTTTTGTGTTCGGTATCAAAGGTTGGCTAGCGTCGTTCACTTTCGTCGATGGAATGTGCACTACTCTAGGCTTTCGTGGTGTTTTATAAAGCGGCCAAATAAGCTGTTCTTTCCAGTTGGCGTAAAACATCCCCTCAATACCGTATTGCGCAGGATACTGCCTGGTGATCTTAGCGGTACCAAATAGCACATCCCAAAAGAACAACAGATTTCCATAGTTACCTTTGTAGTTGGTCACGCCGTCATCTGCTTTTAATCCGTGATGCGCACTATGTGTTGAAGGCGTTGATATCGTGCGTTCAATTACCCAGGCCACAGGATGTAACCACCGAATATTGTAAAGTCTCTTATCCCATTTCCACTCTGCGTGGGCGCCAGTGATCACGGTAAGTTTGACCACCAAGTAAAAGGCATAGGTCCAACCCAAACCCAGGTAAATTAGTGCACCGGAAAACCATAGCGAAGGCATAAACAGGTAATAGAAAAAGTTATTTCTGTAAATAATGCGAACGCTCATGTACTTAGCGTTATGGTGGGCTCTGTGTAAGTTGTAAAGAAATCGGGTGGAATGTGACAGCCTATGCCACCAATATTGCATCATGTCATCGAAAATCAAAAGTAGCGCTATGTGCAAGATAATAGGGGAGTCTACAAGTATTCCCTGATATTGGGGAAATGCTAGTGCCATCATTGTTGCAGAACAAAATAGAACCAGTGGCTGGGTTACAATAAATAAGAGTAAAGTACCTATCAGCTCTACTTTTCCATCATCGCTCACTTCTGTCGCTTTTTTAAATAGCTTACCATTCTTCGCTTCCAGCAAAGCAAACGTGATAAAAACCGCTAAAATTGCCCATTGATAACCCATTGTAATGACTCCCGCCAAGAGATTGTTGAGAGTGAATTTACATTGCGTTAACATGTAAGAATATATACTTGTATAGATTTCAATGCCATGTCCTACATCCACGGCAAACAGCAAACCATTATGTCTGACGACTACGTCGAGCTTTGTTTGCCTTTTGGAACGCTAAGAACCTATGCGGCTACGTCGACAATTCACGATAGGGGAAGTAAAAACAAAGGGCTGTCTGTTGTGGTATCAGGAGAAGTAAAGATTGGTAATTATGGCCTGGACGGCAGTTATCAAATTACTACTGTATTGCAACGAGGAGATACGTTTGGCGAGTTCACATTATATGCATCACTTGCAAGAACGCATCACGCTGAAGCGCTAACGCAATGTAAGGTTTTACAAATCCCTGAACCTGCTTTTCGTTCTCTGACAAGCCAACATCCAGCGATTGCTGAATTCATCACTCGGTCACTGGCAATAAAGCTTCACTCGGCGCTGGAAAGGTTGGATGATATTCGACGCTTACCCACTCACGTCCAGTTAGCTAAGCTAATTTATCAATCGTATCTTACCTCTAAGCACGCCTTTATACCCTTAAGGCAGAGTGATTATGCTGAAAGGTTGGGCGTTACCGTACTTACCGCACATAAATCATTAACGAAGCTGTATGATTTAAAGTTGATTGAAAAGCGCTACGGGGGCGTGGCAATTACTCAGGTCGAGCGACTGGAAGGTTTTTTAAAAGAAAGTTCGTCACTATTACCATTGTAAGAGTGGTTAATGTCCTCCACATGCAAGAGCGCCAGAAGACCCTTCCTCAAATTTATTCCACGCCCGTGGCAACTCATGCATCAAGTATTACGCTGGCTTTAGCCCATCCAAAATAATGTGCTGGATGTTGCTTAGCGTGCTTTCGAAAAAGCGGGACCGCTTAAAAATGGGGTCAGAGTACTTTTCTATTTAATGTACTCTGACCCCCCAAATATACTTCGACAGGGTTATTTTCGCTTCATATTTTCAAAAAGCGAGGGTTCCCAAGGCCGCATCGCCATTAAAAGGCCAATGTGCTGGCGTTCTTCAATTGGTAGGGCATTATCTTCGCTGCTGAGTTTTGCGGCTTCTTGTCGCAGTTGTTCAAGACGGCGCTGAATAATCGAAACCGAGGTCTGAGAATAGCGGCCGCGTAAATAGAAACGGAACATCCATGGCTCGTTTTTCTTTGGATCCATAAACTTCACCATTACTTCCTGTTCCATAAATTTCTCTAGCGGGCCGGCAGGGATCCAGCGAAAGTTTTGCGCAATAAGTAGCTTGTAGCGGTTGTTCGGCAACAGCTCTATAAGCTTAAGTTTATCTAAGGTTGTCATTAGCTTAATGCCCTCTACCTCAGAAATATCGTAGTGCTTGATGATTTCCGAGAATCGCCAACCATCGCGCACGCAAACTGCTGCGAGCAGTAGTTTGGGATTGGCAAGTAGTTCCATTTCTTGCTTCTCAGACAGCTGTGATATTTTTTCCTGCTGCTTTTGCGACAGGCTAAAAAGGTCGCTCAATGACAAATTTAGGCATTCACAAATCTGTTCCAGTTTATCGAGACTGAAAGCCTGTAAAGAGAAATTTCGTTTTACGCTGGCCTCGCTTACGTTCAGTTTCTGTGCGATCTGTTTGTAGGTAAATCGCTGCTCTCGTAAACATTGTTTAAGCGTGTCGTAAACAAGGTTAATTTGGCTCATGGTATTAAATATTTATACTTGTGGTGTAATTTAATACTACATCAGTGATTGTGGTTTACGAAAATTATTCTTGGTTCTAGTGTAGAACATGTTCAGGCACATCTCGCCTTTACATACTAGGAGCAAGTGATATGAAAAATTCGCGTTCAACATTGATGTTAACTGCACTATTAAGTAGTGCGCTTCTTACCCATTCTGTAATGGCAGATGATTCCATCGACCACAGTGCCAAAGCCAGTAAACATAGCGCGCTTGCTGCATCAGAAGGCTTAGCAACGACGGCGTCAGTAGCGAGTGCAGTAGTTGCTGTTCCGGTGATACTTACCGGCAGTGCTGTAGTGGCAGGTAGCGCAGTTGCTGAAAGTGTGATTGGCGAGAGTAGCCGCAGTATTCACGGAGCTAGTCATCAGCTCTCCGTTGATAATAACCAGCCGTTAGTGATTACCCAAACAATCATTACTGCAGACCCTGCGCCAAACAAAGTCGTTGCGACCACTAACACAACAACGACTACGACAACTACTATCACAACTAAACGCTAACGGTTAATTAATTGCTCGAACTTTGAAGCGCGATTGGACGCTATAAAAGTGGCTATAGTTTGGTAAAACACTGCTACAGCGAAGCGTTGTGCATCTAGCGCTTCATAATAAATAGCGAGCGCTTTAGGTGGCTCTTATTCAGTGCAAGTCGAGAGAATTTAAGCAGGGAAGAGTATGAAAACATTTTTGTATTCAATGGCTGTGGCTTTGGTACTACTTACTGCCAACGCTAATCACGCTTTGGCAGGTAGTCAGCAGCACGGAAAACCTTCGTTTTCACCAGAAGCCATTGCCATTTTTTCTAAAGAAGTAGAAAAGTATGCGGCAAGCCAAGGAGCTCGTGCCTTCATTATTGCAAGGAGAGGCAGACCGATTGAAGACATGCCGGAGGGCATTCGCTTTACGCACACAGCTATTGGTATCTACTCAAGCATTCAGCTAGATAATGGAGAGACAGCCAAAGGCTATGCAATCCATAATTTGTATCAAGATGCTGATAAACAAGACGTGAGTCATTTAGTTACAGATTATCCGGTAGATTTTTTCTGGAGTGCTTATGTGCTCGAAGCAGGCCTGATTATCCCATCGGTTGCTGTGCAGCAAGCGCTTATAAGTATGTACAGCGAAGATAGAGCAAAATTGTTGCATAACCCACGCTATTCAGTGGTTGCTAACCCATTCAACAGTGAACGACAAAACTGTACCGAGTACACCCTAGATGTGCTGAATGCTGCGGTGTACTCCACCACAGATATAGCCCAACTAAAAGCTAATGCAAAAGCATATTTTACGCCGCAAAAAGTAAATATGAGCCGCGCCAAACTTGGCTTGGCGAGTATGTTCAGCAACGGCGTGACGCTGTCCGATCACGGTCGTAAGGTAGAAACGACTACATTTGGAAGCCTTGCTCGTTACATGCAGAAATACGATTTATCGGAAAAGGCAGTTATTTTTGCGAGTAACGGTGAGACAACTATTATCGAGGAATTTAATAATGCAGACTCAGAATAAACCAACGAAAGCATTTCGAATAGCTTCACTGGCAGCCCTAATTGTGGGTGTAGCCGCTTATTTTATCGGCCTTTACAATGCCCCAATGGCGCTTAATGAAAAAGGTTATTACTTCACCATTATGTTATTTGGCTTGTTTTCTGTGGTGAGCTTACAAAAAACGGTACGCGATAAAATGGAAGGTGTGCCAACTACCAAAGCGTACTTCCTTGCATCAGCTGTAGCCACTGCATCAGCCATCGTATTGTTAGTAATTGGCCTATTAAATGCTGAGCTTTTATTAAGTGAAAAAGGCTTCTTCGGCATGGCCTTCATATTAAGCCTTTTCGCCGCTATTACGGTGCAGAAAAACGTACGCGATAGCCAAACTGCAGATGAGTCACGCAACACAAAAAGCGATACTCAAAGCAGCGCTACCAAGCACGAAGACTCTCCCAAAGTGAAAGCCGCTTAAAAAATGGGGTCAGAGTACATTAAATAAATGGGGTCGGAGTACATTTCTAAGTAATGTACTCCGACCCCATTAGTTTTACGATTTATGCTTTTGGTTTCGGCGCATTTTCAGTATGGTTGGTAGTATCGCTGGTTAAGCATTCAGCCAGCTTGTTTAACGCATCAGGGATGAATTATGCGCAAACCCGTTAAATACCGAATAGCTTTTCTAATAGTTGCTGCTGCCTGCTTTTATGTAGGAACGTTATTTTTACCTGAAACCCTTCCTGAAATAACGCTCTCCTTTGAAAGTATTTGGGCTAACGCACAGTGGCGAAATACCTTGCTTGTTACGTTGGCATATTTCGTCTTTTTGCCTGTACTTTACTATTTCTGGATTATTCAAATTGGCAATCAGGCTCTGTGGAAATTATTGTTAGTTCTTTCTTTAAGTAGTTTGGTCGCACGCTATAACTATCCAGAGAAGTTAGCCTATTACTTTGAATTCATTACCTACCTTAAATACCCGGTTATTGCCGTATTGATGGTGATTGAAATTCTCCTCCTGGTAACGATAGTTAAAGCGTTGTGGGGGGCTCGAAAGCTCTCTGGCGATCCGCGCCTTCATATGCTGGAACAATATGAAGGCGATAACATTTATGAAAAAGGATCAAAGGAAGCAAAGAAGTTAGAGTTGGCACTAATGTTTGCTCATGAGCCCGCCAGTTGGTACTACGCCATACCTCGTTTTAGTAGAAACCATGTTCCCGCTATAGCCAATCTGCGTTTATGGTCTGCACAGTGGTGGCATGTGTCATTGGTTTGTGTAGCGCTTGTAGTTGCGACGTATGCAAGTTATCTCGCCATTGCACTTTGGAGTGAAACGGTTGCCATTGTCGTGGCAACCTTGGTTTTTTACCTCATAGTGATGTTCATTGCAAACTACAGAGTCAGCAAGTATTACTCTGTTTACCTTATAAAAGATAAGCTTATGGTGAATAATTCGTGGTGGGGAATGACTGTTATTCCACTTTCAAATATTCATCAAGTCGAAACAGGCAGTTGGGCAGCAGCTTCAACACAAGAACAGTTCCATTTCGGTAGAGGCAACGCAAACGTTAAGCTTACCTTTGTGTCAGAACAAAAGTATTACTCGGGTTTAGCGACTTTTATTGAGCCGATGGACACACTTTATCTCAGTGTCGACGACCCGTCAGCATTACATGGGATTTGTCAGCCCCAACAACACACCGAATAAATGGGGTCACCGAATAAATGGGGTCAGAGTACATTACTAAAAAAGTACTCTGACCCCATAATCTCACAATGCTAGTCGGTTTCGGCTTTCCATTCAGCTAATTGCTTAGCGATTTGTGCTGAGACTCGTTCGTCAACTATTGCGGCGCGTCGATTCATCTCGTGGTGCCACTGGCTGTCTCGTTTAATACGTAAAGGCACTGGCGCATGTCGGTCCAAAGGGCCTGGGTAATAGTATGCGTCAGCAACGTCTGAAAGCTTTTGATTCGTGCCGTCTGCAAATCGTGCTGAAACGCTGGATAAAGGGGAGTTCAATTCACTCTTTTCGTTAAGCAAAACAAGCGTAGGAGTAGAAATATCAGGTATTGTCGATGTAGAAAAGTGGGTCCATATCGTCGCAATATTTAGGTCCTCAAGCTTAGAAGTAAAGGGCACAAACTCATTGATTGCTTCACCCCGCTTTAACGACACCGGCTGCTTTAATGTATGCATTGCGCCAAACAGAAGAATCGCTTTATCGTTTTGTTCAGCTACCTGCTTCACAGTTTTCTCATAGTTCACAATGCGTGTTTTGGTGAGAGACTGCCATTGCTTTTTGCTCAATCCTTCCCATTTAAACTCTGGTTCAGCAAGAGCTATGCGAACTTTATGGTTTGACGATACATTGAGTAACCTTAGTGCCTGCACGAAATGGCGGTAATGCTCATATTGCCACGCCATAAAATAAATACTGTCCTGCCACAAAGGCTCTAATTCTTGCAGTGAAACCATTGTATTGGGATTAAGCAAATAATCATCCAACTCAGCTTGGTAATGGCTATTACCAAACTCAGTCACAATAACGTTGACACTCTCAAAGATATCAGGATCAGACAGAGCGTTGATTAAGAGCTCTGTCGGTGCTGCGGAGCCGTGTATATCACCAATTGCCACGATTTGGTTTTCAGATAGTAAATGCTCAAAGGTCTGATTTATCTTGTTGTTCGCAGTAGTAGCGATGTGAGTTAAAGGCGAAACCTCGTTAGCAAAAGAAGTGTAGGGTAATAACACCGAACACATAACAATGACGAAAAACGAATAAATCGAGAAATAGTGGTAGCGCATCATATATATGAAAGAGTCGTTTGTTTGTAATTGATTATCATTATTATTAACTATAAATGAAAGGGGAGGTAAACATAAAACGGACGTTTTTACGCAATTCAATTAAAATAAAGTGGTATGAAGGTTATTGGCTTTAAAAAGGTGAATGAGTTGTAAAGTCTGCTGCTTCTCCTTTATTACGGACCATTGTCGAATTGATTCAATTCGAGAGGTTGCGTATTCTCGACGTACTTAATGAAACAACTGCTATAGGTAACAAACGTTGTGTGTGAACTTTTAGGCATGAGTGCGAACACTCCTACAGACCTATGTTTTAGTTTTACCGGGCTAACTCGCCGCGGTGGTGAAACAGGGCCGCATAAAGACGGCTGGGGCGTTGCTTTTTATGAAGGGAAGGGCGTGCGTATGTTTCACGATCCCGAGCCTTGCGCCACATCACCCATCGCTGACTTTGTTTCGAAGTTGCCTATAAAAAGCAAGAATGCGATTTGCCATATTCGTCAGGCTAATGTGGGTAACATTAACTTAGCTAACACGCATCCCTTTACTCGCGAACTGTGGGGGCGATATTGGGTATTTGCGCACAACGGGCAACTACCTAACTTCTCGCGCCGAACGGGTATTTACGAAGCAGTTGGGGATACCGATAGCGAAGAGCTTTTCTGCGATATTATGAATAATGTTAGGCAAAACCTTCCACGAGACGCTATGCCTGAGCAGTTAGCTGAAACGCTAGTTTCACTTGCAAAGGAGTACGCTCAGCAAGGTGTATTCAATTGCTTGCTGAGCAATGGCGACTGGTTATTTACGTTCTGTAGTACAAAGTTAGCTAGCATTACCCGCAGAGCACCTTTTGGCCCCGCTTGTTTGAGTGATGTAGAGGTGGAAATTGATTTTGCAGCTGAAACCACGCCAAAAGATGTAGTGAGCATTATTGCTACTGAACCGCTAACCAACGACGAGCAATGGGACATCTACGAACGGGGTGAGTGGAAGCTATGGCAGGAAGGCGAAGTCATAGCCTCGGGTAAAGTAGATGTCCCTGAACACAAAAAAGAAGCCGAAATGGTTGCACCAGATCCATCGCTTCACGACTAATCACGAATTGTGGGGTCAGAGTAACTTTAATGGCCTCGCTCTCAAAAAGCTCTTCGCTTAGTCGTTAAGCCAGCCTAATAATGTACTCTGACCCCAAAACTCTAACTATAGGGTCAGAGTAACTTTAATAGTCCGCTCTTTAAAAGCTTAGCGCTTGGTTGGTAACCCAGGGGAATAATGTACTCTGACCCCACTTTTAACCCAATACTTGGGTGATGGCTTGTTTAACTGCTTGGTAGCGGGCGGGTAGAGCGCTGTGGGGTGTTTGAACACTGTATAGGGGCTCGGTTACTTCATTTTTAGCTTTGTAGACGGTAAGTTTGTCGGCAAAAGACACAAAGTCTAGTGTGCTGGTGGGCAGCACGGTGTATCCCAACCCTTCGCTTACCGGCAGTAGAATTTGCGAAAGCTGGTTTATGTAGCCGGCATGAGGCAACTTATTCGGATTAACGTTAGCTAACTCAGCTTCTCCGCAATCGTTAAAATAGCGCTGCAAGTAGTGCATAGCATCAGGGTGATTAATAAGCCCTAAATGCTTGATGACGCCTTTTAATGTTCTTCCATCATCAGTTTTACTCTTTGCTTTTCCAGATACGCTTGCTACTTTTGCTACCGAATCCGAATCCGAATCCGAATCCGAATCCGAAATAAAACCCTGCGCGTTTTCAGATAACCCAGGTACCTGCGCAGCAAGCGCGTCAGGTAGGCTACGCGGTAGAATAAGCCCCAATGCTTCTTCGCCTAAATACTCACTATGTATATCTTCACTCTCTGGCTGGTTTGTCACAATGCCAAGCTCCAGCGTATTGTTCGCAATGCCTGACAAAATTGTGCGTCGAGGCGCGACTTCCACGTGAATATTAAGCGCGCTATGCTGCTTTTGCAGTGCCAGTAGGGCTGGGTAAACACGCTGAGCAATCGCACCTGAGCAGGCCACTACGCACTTACCTTCAAAAGGGGCGTCAAACTTTAAGCTGGCAATAAAATCTTGCTCTTTTTCCTGCTGCTCTTTGGCATAGTGGTACACACGCTGGCCCTGTTCAGTTAGCTGAATGCCCTTGCCTAAACGGACGACTAGTTCACACAAACAAGCTTCTTCCAGTTTCTTAAGGTGCTGACTTACGCCCGGCTGCGTCATAAACCGTTGCTCTGCGGTACGCGTAAAGTTCCCCGTTTCTACTAACGTGATGAAGGTGTCGAGCCAAATAGGGTTTATCATTTTTCTATAATTTAAAATTATTAAATTTAGAAAATATCATAATTTCATGTTTCATCTTTGTCCAGTTACTATGTATGCACATTCACTTAAGCGGTGTCCGAGTTGGCCTTCTTGAAGAGGCGGCCGCTTAAGCCATTTCGATAACTTGCACTACATAGGAGTAAGTGATGACTGAAGCAGTAAAAACACCATATCCACGTACGTTTTCTCATATTGGAATTTCAGTACCTGACTTAGAAGCTGCCGTGAAATTTTATACCGAAGTACTTGGTTGGTACCTCATCATGAAGCCAACTGAGATTGTTGAAGATGACTCGGCAATTGGCGAAATGTGTACCGATGTATTTGGTCCAGGTTGGGGGAAATTTCGCATTGCGCACCTTTCAACAGGTGATCGTGTCGGCGTTGAAATTTTTGAGTTCAGCAACCAAGAGAACCCAGAAAACAACTTTGAATATTGGAAAACCGGTATTTTTCATTTCTGTGTTCAAGACCCAGATGTAGAAGGCTTGGCTGAGAAGATTGTCGCTGCTGGTGGTAAAAAGCGAATGAAGGCGCCGCGTTATTACTATCCGGGTGAAAAGCCTTACCGCATGATTTACATGGAAGACCCGTTTGGCAACATCCTTGAAATTTATAGCCACAGCTATGAGTTGCATTATGCAAGCGGCGCTTACGAATAAGCATTGTTTGTAAGGTCTGTTAATTATCGCTTCATGCTTGTATGTAGCGGGCGTTAATTAGCAGGAAGGCGAGGGCGTTAATAGCAATTAAACGTACCTCGCCTTTTTATTTTTAATTAGGCTAACCGAACCTGCCAGACACATAAGGATTCGTGGCCTTTTCGGTTGCAACCGTAGTGGTTGGCCCATGACCCGGGTAAATCGTCATATCATCCGGCAGCACCATAATTTTCTGTTTAATCGAGTCGATTAATTGCTGATGATTACCTTGTGGGAAATCAGTTCTGCCAATAGAGCCTGCGAAAATTACATCACCCACAATAACGCGATTACTTGAGCGTTCTACCAGCACCACATGACCAGGTGTATGACCCGGGCAATGCAGCACTTCTAGCGTTAAATTGCCCACTGAAATGGTATCGTTGTCGTTTAACCACTCGTTGGGAGTGAAAGGTTGGGCGGGTGGAAAGCCAAACATTTGGCTTTGCTGCATAAGTGCATCTAGCCAGAATTTATCGCCAATATGCGGCCCAACAATAGGTACACCGTAATGTTCAGCAATGGCGACAGTGCCGCCTACATGATCTAAGTGCCCATGAGTGAGTATGATTTTTTCTATACTCACGCCTTTATTCGATGCAGCTTCAATCAACTTTTCAATGTCGCCGCCTGGGTCGACAAACGCGCCTTTGTTAGTGGATGAATCCCAAATTAATGAACAGTTTTGGGCAAAGGGCGTAACGGGTATAACTTGAATTTCCACGGTTTAACCTTTTGATTCTTTGTTGCTTGAGATGATAATACCAGTCCGCACAGATAATTACCCACTCAGAAGGCGCTGGCAAGTTTCCTAGCGAAGCGTGGGAATGCAGGCATGGCTGTTCCCTTTCAAATTCCCAGAATGAAGCTAGGAAGCTTGCCAGACCTTCCCGAAGGGCGAGTTTAAAATGTCCGTACTCTTTGTTGTGTCACCTTGATCAGTAAAAATAGCCACGCGTTGGTTGAAGACTGCGCAATAGACCATGCGCAAACCGCTAGCGCGACAAAGGGTATCAGACGTCGAAACAAGTTTACAGGGCTGACAAATACGCCTGCAGAGCCTTTAAGGTAAGCGTCTTTCTCAGAAGTATCTTGCTGCATGTTGCTTTGTGAAGAAGCGCTCTGTAAGGAAGCCCCTTGCAATGAAGCCCGCTGAGTTTTCATCAACACCACTACACATACGGCATAAACCACAAGCCGAGCAAGTACACTGGAAATAGCTAACCACACAAAGCTGCCGCTAAGCGCCAAAGCACCGGCGAATAGCCCTAGTACTAGTATGGAAAAATAGGGGGTAGTAAAGGCGGTGTGGACTCTACCCAGGACGCTGCCTAGCTTACCTGGAATAAGTGACTGTCTTGCCATTGAAAAAGTCAGCCGAGACGTAGATATCATATTCGCTAACAAGTTACCGGCAACCGACACCACGGCGGTTAGCGTCATTATAAGCGCCCCAGTTTCGCCAAATATCATATTGGCGAGCGCAATAAGCGGTGCGCTATCCGGCTTTGCAGGCCCTACTGTGTGCCAATAAAGCCACTGCACGCAAAAGTAAAATATGGCAATACCTGAAACCGTAAGCATTAAAGCCCGAGGTATGGTCCTTTTTGGTGAACTGGTCTCGCCGCTCGTAACCACTACTGTTTCAAAGCCAATAAAGGCGTAAAGCGTAAGTAGGGCACCAGCAGATATGGTGTCAAACGCAGGTACGACGGTTTCCGAAGAACGTGCTAGCGCAGTAGAAAAATCGAGCTGCCAGTAACCAACCGCAATAAGCGCCACGAAAGGCAGCAGTTTTAGCACCGAGATTGTATCAAGTGAACGCATGGCGGCCTTAAGGCCGACAATATTCACTACGATTAGTGCTGTGGTAAGCGCGATAATAGCGAATGATTTGCCTATTCCCGCATTTAGTTCGGGCCACACATAGCCGGCGTACAGCAATAACACGTGCATGTTGGCAGCAATCGCGGTTGCGCGAGCTAAATAGTAAATAAAGCCAGTTTGAAACGCCGCTGCGTCGCCGAAGCCTTTCTGGGCGTACACCACAGGGCCACCGGTTTCTTGGTACAGCGCCGCTAGCTGCCCAAAACACCACACAATGGCCAGCATTAGCGCGCCAAAAATCAAAAAGATGTAAGGGCTGAAAGCGCCGAGCTCAGCGGCCATTTTAGCGGGCAGAGCAAAAATGCCCGCCCCAATAAGGCCATTTAACACCAAAAGGGCAGCGCCAATGCCGCCAATCCCTTTGGTTAACAGGCTTTTGTTTTCGCTACTCATTTAGAAAAAACTTCTTCTCCCGCCACATAAGTTGCGTGTACTTCGGTTTTCCAAATGTCTTTGGCATCGATGGTAAAAATATCTTGGTCGACCAAGATAAAGTCTGCCCATTTCCCAGGCGTTAGTGTGCCCAAGGTATCTTCCATGTGACCTGAATAGGCTGCATCTAACGTAAATCCTTTGAAGGCTTGTTCAATGGTTAACGCTTCGTGGGCATACCAACCTTTTACGGGCTGGTTGTTTCTGTCTTGTCGCGTAACCGCAGCGTGAAGGCCGTAAAATGGGTTAGCAAGCTCAACAGGGAAATCAGAGCCTAAAGGCAGTGCAATGCCCGAATCGAGTAGCGTTTTCCACGCGTAAGCGCCTTTCATACGATCTTTACCAAGGCGATCTTCCGCCATGTTCTTATCGCTGGTGGCGTGGGTAGGCTGCATGGAAGGTAAGACCTCTAGCGAAGCAAAGCGGGCTAGGTCGTCAGGCGCAATCACCTGTGCATGCTCAATGCGGTTGCGCAGTTCGCTGCCGCCAATACTCTTAAACGTGGTTTCAAACTCGTTCAGTGCAACATGGTTAGCCTTATCACCTATGGCATGGTAGTTAAGCTGGAAGCCCGCACCAATTACCGTAGTAAACAGTTGGGTCATATCTTCTGGTTGAGTTAACAGCAAACCATGTTGATGCGGTGCATCTGAATAAGGTTCAAGCAATGCTGCGCCTCGGCTACCTAGTGCGCCATCGCCATAGGCTTTTACCGAACGAATATATAAAAAGTCATCTTGGTCGCGAATAGTACCATTGCCTAGCATGGTGCTGAGGTCAGGGTCTGTCGCACTCACCATGGCATAAATACGCACGGGCAAGTCACCTTCTACCGCTTCTTTTAAATAGAAATCGTAAACGTCTCTGCCTACGCCAGCATCGTGCATTGACGTAACGCCATTTGCTAGTAAGTGCTCACCTGCTGCATGTAATTGTTGCTCGTAAATAGCGCTGCTTGCTTTAGGCAAATGCGCTTCAATTAATTGCGATGCATTATCAATGAAAACACCGGTAGGATTACCGTCAGCGTCCTTAATGATTTCGCCCCCTGCAGGCGATGGGGTGTCTTTAGTTATACCCGCGATTTCCATCGCTTTACTGTTCACCCAGGTAGCGTGGCTGTCTACGCGAGCTAGTGCCACAGGTCGGTCAGAAATGACTTTATCTAGATCAGCCGCTGTTGGAAACGCTCTGTCAGACCATAATTCTTGGTTCCAACCGCGCCCGGTAATCCAAGCTTGTTGTCCATTTGCAAAGGCGTATTCGGCAACTGTCTTGGCCGCGTCTTGTGCACTGCTACTTTCTCGCAAATCGACTTCCAACAAGTTTGCGCCTAAGCCAAGCAAATGCCCGTGAGCGTCGATAAGCCCGGGTAGCATGACTTTGCCTTTGCCATCAATAGTGCTATCGACAGGCGTGTTATCTTTGTCGATATCTAATGCAACTACTTTGCCTTCATCAATGACAAGGTTTTTAAACGTAATCAGTTTGCCACTTTCATTTAACGTATAGCCTTTTACGTTCTCGACTAGCGTTGCAGCATCTACCGTTAGCGTGGTGGTCATAGCACCTAACGTTGCCGCTGTTGCAAACGTTGTGGTTAGCAATTTTGAAAGCGAGTGCTTTTTAAATGTCAGTGCCGACAATGTAGAGTTCATAGTGAGTTTCTGCCTTTTTTATTTCTGTTTTATTCTTTGTTTTTTTAGCTTTTATACCGAGCTGCTCGAGTTTCAATAGCTACGCACTAACGCAACGCTATGCCTCGACACGCTCGGTGTCTTCAAATTCGTCTTCGTCATCAAGGTCAAGAATGGGAGGCTGCAGCAAAAAATCTCTCTCCCAAATCTTAGCCATACTCGACTGGCTAATGTTGCCACCACTCAATATAACAAGAGCGGTTTGCCCAGGTGGAGTGTTGGCAGCCCAAGCCGCTACTGCAGCCATGGTCATCGCGCACGTGGGCTCTATATGAAGCTTTAGTAAATGATGTAGCCATTGGGTCCAATAAGCAATTTGCAGCTCATCCACTTCGTAGAAATCATCTATTTCTTGCAGTATAGGAAACGTTACATCGCCAACAGAAGGCGTGGCTGCACCGTCTGCTAAGGTATTTGGAGCATAGTCTAAAGCAATGATCTCACCAGCTTGCAACGACATAGAGGCATCATTCGCTTCGGCGGGCTCAGCGCCAATGACCAATGCATTTGGCTGTAGTGCGCGAGTTGTCAGTAATGAGCCCGACAATAACCCTCCGCCACCACACGGCGCAAAGACAGCATCCACCTCACCAATTTCGTTAAGCGCTTCTAACGTTGCCGTGCCTTGTCCTGCCACAATATCTTTGTGGTTAAACGGCGGTATCCAGACCGTGTCTGGTGCTTTTGAGGCTTGCTCGACAGCAGCGTCTGCTTCTGGACGGGTAGGAAATAGTTTTAATTCAGCACCATAGCTTTGCGTAGCAGCAGCTTTAATCGGCGAAATGGTCTCGCTCGCGAAAATAGTGGCCTTAATACCAAAGTGAGCTGCTGCATAGGCTACTGCCTGAGCATGATTTCCAGAACTATTGGCAACCACATGCTTCGGTAAACGACCTTCCTCTTTCAAGCGGGCTAAAAAATTCATGGCGCCGCGAATTTTGAATGCCCCAATGGTCTGTAAGCACTCCGCTTTAAACAGAATGCGGTTGCCCATCCATTTGTTGAGCAACGAAGATTCAACAATCGGCGTTTTCTTTACGTCGCCTTTTATACGTTCATAGGCTTGTTTAATGTCTTCGAAATTTGGGGAAATACTCATTAAGTAACGCTCTTTTCATTTTGGTTTTTTTATGGGGTAGCGCCGACAAGGGCCTTTACGCACTAAAAGGAAATCGGAAGCCTTACAGTGCCAGATACTATTAGATAACGCCAGAGCCTACACCACATAAGACAATTCATATTTATTTAATAATTCTACTTTAGTATACCGGCGCTAGTTACCGGAGACAGGCACATGTTAAGCAAACACAACCATCGTATTTACGCCTTACCTACGGTTTTGTTTCTTTTTCTCACCTTTTTATTTGTTTCAGCTGGTGTTTTTATTCAAAACGATGAACGCGCAGCACGTATTTCTAAAGCGCAGTCGGTTGCAGAGCAGGTAAAAATTAGTCTTGAAGTTTTCTCAAGCGAACGTATTCAAGCGCTGCACAACCTTATGCGAAACTGGCCCACCTTTGAGCCAAACCAAGTAGACTGGTTTAATGCGCAAGCCCTGTCATTGATGGGCATGCAGCGAGGCTTTTCATCGTTGGTATTTGTCGATGCTAACGGTGAGATAGCGTGGGTGGCAACGCCATCTTCCGGTATTAAAACCCGTATAGACAACAGCCTCATTGGCCATCCTATGGACGCGTTGGGCTTAAACATATCGCGTTTGTCCGAGGATTTGGAAAGCACGCTTTTGTATTCAGATGCTGCTCAACATCACTTTATCGTTGTGGGCAGGGCCATAAGCCCTCAAGAGCCTGAGCACGGATTTCTGGTGGCGGGGTTCGACATACAAACCATATTAACCGTGATGTTAGGCGAGCTAGTAGGCCCACAGTTTAACTTCCAGCTTAACGCCGACAGTGCAACGCTTTTTCAAAGCGGTGAGTTAATCAACGATGGCACCATTGTGTCGCTTTTGCCGTTCAGTTTTTTAGAACGCGATTTTTACCTTTCCATGCAGTCTCAGCTAAGCCCATATAACGCTGGCTTGTTAATTATTATGATTGGACTGTTGATGTCAGCGCTAGTGAGCTATGTGCTGCACAAGCAGCTTAAAGGTGCGGTCAATTTATCCGTAAGTCAGCAGCGTTACCTCACCGCTAGCGAAGCCTCCCTTGATGCGCTTCTTATTTATCAGCCAATAGATGATGACTTTTCTCTGGTAGAAGCAAACTCATACAGTCGCTACCTATTTCGCGGTGCATGTGATGTATTGCGGTCTATGAGCTTAGCCGAGCAAACGCGTTATTTAGGCTTAAGCAGTGAATTTAAAAACGCCAAAAACGTGGCTGAACTTGGCGTGCCTTATGAAGCTCACCTTGCCATTCATAGTGATAAGATTGCGCCTCAATGGATAAAAGTTCAGGTGGTAAAAGCTGGTGACAATATTGCGGTGACCGTAAGGGACGTGACCGAACGTTTTCGCGCCCAGCATGATTTAAAGCGTAGCGAAGAAAAGTATCGCCGCTTAGTTGACGGCATGCACCGCCACTTTGTTTACACCAAGACCGTCGAGCACAACTTTATGTATGTGAGCGCAGGTATTGAAAAGATTTTAGGGTTTAGCGCAGAAGACTTCTGTGCAAACGAGTCGAAGTACGTTCGCCAAGTACCTGACGAGACGTTTGAGATACGCCAAACCATTGCCCGTGGCGAAAAGCCCGAGCCTTATATTGTGCATTATCAAGGCAAGGTCGGCGAGCCGTTAGCGATTGAATTTTCAGACACACCCATTGTCGACGAGCAAGGACTACTGGTTGCCGTTGAAGGCATAGCTCGCGATGTGACGAAAGAGCTGGCGCTGCAGGAAGAAGTGTATTTTCAAGCTAACCATGACCAGTTAACCGGGCTGTTTAATCGCTATGCATTTGATGAAAAACTGCGAGCGATCCTTGATGAAACGCATAAAGCGGCTGGTCAGCAGGGCGAGAGCAAGGCTTTAAACCACGTTGATTTTGAAAAAGTGGCGAGTATCAATTTTCCTCGCGCTTACCACAAGCAAAGCGTGATGTGCTTTATCGATATGGATCGATTCAAGTTAGTAAACGACAGCTGTGGTCATCCAGCGGGCGATAAGCTGCTAAAAGAAATCTCCACCATATTTAGGCAATACGTGAATGGGCAAGATCTGCTTGCCCGAATAGGGGGAGACGAGTTCTGCATTATATTTCGCAATCAAAGTTTGGATGAGGTGACCAAGCGCCTAGACAAGCTTTTATTGGCGATTTCAAATTATCGTTTTGTTTATGACGACAAGTTGTTCTTTGTGGGGGCAAGCATTGGTGTTATCGAAATAAACGAGAGTACACAAAGTGCAGAAGCGTTAATTAAAGCTGCTGACAACGCGTGTTACAAAGCCAAACACTTGGGTCGAAACCGTTACTTTGTGTTTCATGATAATGACTCGCAAATGGCCATTGATGACAGTGAAAACCAGGTGTTACATGCCTTGCATCACGCATTACAAAACGACGGGTTTGAGTTGTATAGCCAAGCTATCATGCCGCTTAACGTGCCCAATCAAGAAAAGGCCGCCCAACTTCAGCATTACGAGATCTTGCTTCGTCTAAATGCAAAAGACAGTGGCCTTATAAGTCCAGGGCTTTTCATCCCGTTGGCAGAACGCCACGGTTTAATGAACAAAGTGGATATGTGGGTAGTAGATAACACCCTTAAAACTCTTGAACGTAACCCCGCTCACATCGATAACGTGGGCAAAGTCGCGATTAATTTATCGGGTATTACATTGGGTGATGAAATGGCGCTGCATAAGATTGCCAAGCGTATGCAAAGTACTTCTGTACCTGCTGAGAAAATTTGTTTTGAAATTACAGAAACAACAGCGGTAACTAACTTAAGCGCTGCTAAACATTTCATTTCTACACTACGCGATTTGGGGTGTAGCTTTGCCTTAGACGACTTTGGGGCAGGTATGTCCTCGTTCACCTATCTTAAAAACCTAGATGTTGATTACGTTAAGATCGATGGCTCCTTTGTGCGAAATATCGTTCACGATCCTATCGATCATGCTACAGTAACTGCGATAAATAATATCGCGCACAGTATGGGTAAACAGACTGTGGCCGAGTTTGTGGTCGATAACGCGACCGCCGAAGTTTTACGAGAGCTTAAAGTAGATTTCGGTCAAGGCTTTGCTTTAGATAAACCCAAGCCACTGGCGCATAGAGTTCAATGGCGAGTTAAACTTGCCTCTGCCTAAAAGGAAATGTCATGGGTTTATTTGATACCATCATGGGTAATGCAAGCGAGACTAGCGCTTCAGATGTTCAAGAAGAGCTTACGCCTATACTTGCTGCTAACGAAACCGTTACCTCTGCGTTTAAGCTAGTGCGCGATTTAAGTGTATTCACAAACAAGCGCCTAATTCTTATAGATAAGCAAGGCCTTACCGGGCGCAAAGTGAACTATCACTCAATACCTTATAAATCTATCACGCAGTTTATCGTTGAGACGGCAGGGCATTTTGATACTGACGCCGAGCTTAAAATCTGGCTGTCGGGCAAAGCCGATCCTATCGAGATTGAACTAAGTGCATCGTCTGCTCAGGCGGTACAGCAAAACCTAGCAACCCAGATGTTTAGCTAGTTTCTGCATTTGTAATATTTGATTGATGCTTTGAAGTAGCAAGTGAAGAAAGTCTAATCACCCTGCAAGTGCACAAAGCGCCACAACGCAAACATGTACAAAATAAGCGTTAATTAAACTGACCAAACAAAAAAGCGATGCCTTCATAAGCATCGCTTTTTGCTTTTTACTACTTTCTAGGGCTTGTTGAGCTTGGATGTACAGGAGAGATCAACAGGCCCCAGGCTCTAACCGTATTAGTCTTTCAAGTTACGGTTAAAGAAGTTAGTAATAGTTTTGTATAAATGAATGCCCGTTTGCTTACCACGGATGCTGTGCTTCTTGCCCGGGTAATCCATAGTTTCAAATGGAATTGCCAAGTCTTGAAGGTGCTTGTATAGCATCGTTGAATGGGTAAACAACACGTTGTCATCTGCCATGCCGTGGTAAATCAAAAGGTCGCCCTTCAGGTCTTTTGCGTAAGGGAATACTGAAGACGCAGTGTAAGCATCATCATCTGTATTTGGGTTGCCCATGTAGCGTTCAGTGTAGTGGGTATCGTATAAGCGCCAGTCAGTTACCGGCGCACCCGACACGCCAGCTGCAAAGTAATCGCCCGCTTTGAACATGGTCATCAGCGTCATGTAGCCGCCATAGCTGTGGCCATGAACACCAATACGCTCAGCGTCAACGTAGTCAAGCGTACGCAAGAACTCTACGCCAGCAACCTGATCGTCCACTTCAATAAAGCCCATTTTTTTATAAATAGGATCTTCAAAGCCTTTACCGCGATAGTTAGAGCCGCGGTTATCTAGCGTAAATACCACATAGCCTTGATCAACCCAGTGTTGGAATAGCAAGCCACGGTTACCCGCCCAGCTGTTTGTTACCACTTGTGCGTGCGGGCCGCCGTATAGGTAAACAATAACAGGGTGCTTCTGTTTAGGATTTTGCTTGGCACTATCAGGCGTGTAAATTCGATATTTAAGGGTTGCGCCATCCTTTGTGGTGATGTCACCAAACTCAGGTGCCGTCCAGCTATCCATGTAAGCGTGCAGAGGGTGGCCTTCTTCAACTTTATTTTCTTCAAGCCAGGTAATTCGCTCGCCGGTAGCACTATTTAGGCTAACTTGTGCAGGAGAGTTAATCGTTGAGAAACGGTCAATAAAGATAGAGGCATCTTTGCTAAATGCCGCGCTGTGATACGCGCCTAGTTCAGTGATACGCGAAATCTCGCCGCCATCTAAAGGCACGCTGTAAACATGGCTTTCTAGTGGGGTGTCTTTCCGGCCAGAGAAGTACAAACGGTTGTTCGCTGTATCAATAGCTTCAACGCTGTCCACGACCCAGTCGCCTTTGGTTAATTGCTTAACCATTTTGCCGCTGTTGTTAAATAGGTAAAGGTGTTTAAAACCGTCACGCTCAGACGCCCAAATAAATTGGCCTTTGTCTTTTAGGAAGTAAAGGTCGTTGTGCAGGTTTACCCACGTGTTGCTTGATTCTGTAAGCAGCACGTTTTCTTTTTTGCTGTTAAGGTCGAACGCGCGCAGCTCCAGTGTTTGCTGATCCCGTGTCTGCCACTGGTAGGTAAAGGTGGTGCTATTTGGCATCCACTTACCGCGAGCAAAATAAATGTCGTTATCTTCGCCTAAATCCACCCAGGTGCGATCGCCAGAGTTGATGTTTTGAATAGCAAGTTCCACCAAGACGTTTGGCGTACCTGCTTTCGGGTATTTCTGTTCGATAAGCTTGATGTCGTCAGCATAGATTTCAGAACGCGTGATCACATCTACCGGGCTTTCATCAACCTTGGTAAAGGCAATTTTAGTCTCATCTGGCGACCACCAGTATCCGGTCATACGGCCCATTTCTTCTTGCGCCACAAATTCGGCCATACCAAATTTAATGTTGTCGCCACCTTCTTTGGTAATTGCCGTTTCTTTACCCGATTCAATGTGTTTTACATAAAGGTTCTGGTCGCGAATGAAGGAAATGTAGTTACCTTTTGGTGATAATTTAATATCAGTTTCAAAAGCGTCAGTATCTAAAAGTTGCTTCGCCCCTTTTTCGCCCAGCTTGTGATAAAACACATCGCCCCCTAATGGGAACAGTAATGCTTTACCATCGTCCGACCACTGGTAGCTTACAATACCGCTGCCAGATAAACGCATACGCTCGCGTCGCGCTTTCTCTTCATCAGAAAGCACTTCTTCGCCGCTTTGTAGGTCGTTTGAGTCGAAAAGCATGCGAGTTTGGCCACTTTCAATATGGTATTCCCATAGATCTAGGCGCTCGTAGTCGGTTTGCTTACCTTTAAGAAATGTTACCCGTTGACCGTCAGGTGATACTTTTAACGAACGGGGTGCGTTGCCATCGAGTGAAGGAGAAGAGAAAATACGCTCAATTGTGAGCGTTTCAGCGTTTAAAGCAGTAGAGAGCATAGCGGCTCCAATTAAAAGGGCTTTTTTCATTTTTATCTGCATATTTGACTGTCGAAGGTTTGATTGTAGTTATATCAATTTATGATACAAGGTGCGACATATGAAATCCGCAATGGTGCTAGGAGCGACAGGTTTAGTGGGACGAACGCTTGTAAATATGCTGTTACAGGATAGACGGTACAATGAGGTAACCTGCTTAGTCAGAAAACCGCTCTCCTCCAGTATGTTTAACGACCCTCACAATCGCCTAAAACCTGTCGTTATAGACTTCGACAATCTACAGGACTATCAAGGCTACTTTAGCGTAAATCATGTGTACTGTTGTCTGGGCACCACGCTTAAAAAGGCGGGCTCTAAACAAGCCTTTCGCCGCGTTGACTTTGAGTATGTGCATGTTGCCGCACAGCTTACCCGTGCACAGCGCGCAGACAGTTTTGTGTGGATATCTTCGGTCGGCGCTGATGCAAAAAGTAGTAACTTTTATTTGCGTGTAAAAGGCGAGCTAGAAAACGCGATTATGCGAATGCCTCAGTTACCCCATGCCTCTGCAGTGCGCCCTTCATTACTGTTGGGCGAACGCGATGAATCTCGAACGCTGGAAGATATAGCGCAGAAAACGGCGCCCATATGGCAAAGCATAATGAAAGGTCCGTTAAAGAAATACCGACCCGTTCATGCCGTTGACGTGGCCAGAAATATGATGTCGCTGCAGCGCTGGAAATAAGCGCTCACAGTAAATGTCACAACCTTAACGTGAAGCACAACCCGACTTGATATAGAATGCGCGCCTTTTAACGCACTAGGTAATACGACTTCCTTATGTTCCGCTGTAAACAATTCACCGTAGCACAGGACAAATGCGCGATGAAAGTGAACACCGACAGTCTGATTTTAGGAAGTTGGGCACAGTTTCGAGCAAACTTCAGCCATGCTCCACGTATCTTGGATATCGGCACCGGCAGTGGCATTTTAGCGTTGATGATGGCCCAAAAAGCTGCGCACTTTTGCAATCCGAATGGTGAAGCGCAGAACGTTCAAAGCAGTTCAATTGACATCAGCTCGTTCGATAATGGCGCAGCCAGAATTGACGCGATAGAAATAGATGAGCAAGCCGCAGCGCAGGCCGCTACCAACTTTAAAAATGCAAAATGGGCCAAACAGCTGTTTATTTACTGCTGTGATGTAACTGGCTACACCTCACCCCACTTGTATGACCTCGTGATTTCTAATCCGCCTTACTTTGACACGCCAGCTACACTTTCAAATGCGTACAGCAAGCAAAGCCAATCTCGCTCGGTGGCAAGGCAAACGTCTGCATTGGGCCCAGATGAACTTTTTAGTGCAAGCAGCAAGTTGTTAATAGAACAAGGGCAAATGTACTGCGTATACCCAGCGTCGATGGAAGCCTCGGCTATCGAAACGGCTGAAGGTTATGGCCTATCGCTGGCAGATATTCTTTATGTAAAGCATACATCTAACAAATCGCCTTATCTTTGCGCGTTCCACTTTAAAAAAGTAATGAAGGGCGCAAGTGATAATCTTAAAAACGTTACTGCACATCGGGAATGGCCGAGCTTAACAGCGAAAAATGCAATCAAAAATGAGCTGATAATTAGGGATCAAAAGGGCGAATATACCAGTGAATACAAAGCCCTTTGTCAGCCTTTCTACCTTAAATTTTAATGAGCTTATATCAATGAACATAGTTGCAGAAGGCTTTGGCGCAATAGCCGTTGTTTTAAATTTTATTGGGTATCGCCAAACGAACGTAGACAAGTATTTGCTTATTTCTGCGTTTGCCTTAAGTGCACTTAGCGTGCATTTTTTTATGCTAGATGCCATGGCCGCAGGCATTGGAACACTGCTTGCCAGCGTTCGTAACTTTATTGCCATTAAACATAGAAGCAATGCCATTTTATTTTTCTTTGTTGCGGTGAATCTAGGCTTCCTCGCTTATGAGTGGTTTGTGCTAGAGCACAGCTGGATAATCTTCATTGCCTATGCGTCGTCACTTATTTTTACAGTGGGATCTCTGGTTATCCGCAGTACGCACACTATTAGAAAGGTTTTTCTTGTTGCTGAAACTTTGGGGCTGCTTTCCTGCGACTTATGCTAGCTGCTATATGGCTTTTCATATAGTCTGCACACCCATGTAGGCCTTGCCCTACATGACTTATACCAAAGTTCAATGAGCTAAAGTTCAATATCAATTTGCGTATGTAAGCGTATCATTATTAATCAGTAAGTATGGTTTCAGCAATTTTTCCTCTGAATGTACGGAAGTAGACTCAGTGTGTAGTAATGAGGGGAGTGTGCGCAGTGAAATTAGTAGATAACTCACAACAATTTGATCAATCACCTACGCTTGAACAATCGTTTCAGAGCGCTATTAATGAAGGCGCTGCGGTAAACGTGTTTGAGCTTGCTCAACAGTTTAAAAATACCAACCCTGCTTTTAAAAAACCTCAACTGGTTGAAGAACGCACGAGTTTAGAGACAGAGCAGCTGTGGAAGAAGCGTCTTTCGATGCTGCTTGACGCAGAAAATAAACTTATGAAAGTTATACGTTTTCGCAAAATTACTGGTATATTTACTGTTGCAAGTATGGCTATGTTTTTATTTTCCCTGTACATAGCGCCAACAATGTCGCCCGTATTTTTCTATGGCCTTATTGTTGTGGCTGCATTTGGAATGGCAACGTATCCGGCGTGGTTATTAGCGTCTAAAAGCAATAAAAAGCAGAGAGACGACATTTCTCGTTTGTTTTATAAAAGTAATCACGAGATCGAAATGTCGGACGGTAAAATTACGTTAATTAACAGGGCGAACTATGCAAGTGTAACGCAAATACACGTATTGGATCGCAAACTTGGACTATTCGCAAACTCGTAGGCAACACTACACCTCTCAGTTCATTATTGTTCTGTTAGTAGCATCCTTTATTCTTGGGGTGCTACTGTTGGCACCCATGGATGCATCGGGTCAGCTTCTCTCTTCAATCGTTATTCTCATCGCAATATCCTTGTGCAGCAAAGAAGCGCGGCACACGCAAAAATACCAGCATTTATTCCGCATTTTAGCTCTGGTGCTAGCCATTGCGCTTAGCGTCAGGTATTTGCTGTGGCGTGGTATTTACACGCTAACCTACTCAGATTTTCTTTCAATGATTGCCGTCTGTCTATTATTTGGCGCTGAAATTTATGCGGGGATAACATCCGTGTTAGGGGCGATCGTTAACGCGTTTCCGCTCAGTCGACCGCTTTTGTCTCTGGAAGGGGTAGATAAATCAATTTTGCCCAGCGTAGACGTCATGATCCCGAGTTATAACGAAGATGAAGGGATATTAGAAGTCACTATCCGCGCTGCAAAAATGCTCGATTACCCTAAAGAAAAGCTTCGTATTCATTTGCTTGACGATGGCGGAACCGACCAGAAAATTAACGCTGAAAACCCTGTGTCAGCGGCCACTGCAAAACAGCGGCGACAAGATTTGCAAGCACTGTGCAAGCGTTTGGATATTACCTATCACACTCGAGCAAAAAATGAGTTTGCCAAGGCGGGTAATGTGAACAGTGCAATACAAAATACCACGGGTGATTTGATTGTTATCTTGGATGCTGATCATGTTCCTACTTCGGATTTTCTTGATAGAACCGTGCCGTGGATGCTTAAAAACGAGAAGGTCTTTCTCGTTCAAACCCCTCATTTTATGGCTAACCCAGATCCTGTTGAGCGTAACTACTTCTCTGCGTTTACTCGCATGCCTTCAGAAAACGACATGTTTTACGGCACTATACAGAAAGGCTTAGACTACTGGGGGAGTTCCTTCTTCTGTGGATCAGCCGCATTGATGAGAAGAAAGCACCTCGATTTGGTTGGGGGCATTTCCGGCGACTCTATCACTGAAGATGCAGAAACCGCGTTAGATCTTCACAAAATGGGCTACGAGTCTGTATATGTGGACAGACCTATGGTAAGCGGCCTTGCGCCAGAAACTTTTGATGCGTTTATTCAGCAGCGTATGCGCTGGGCACAAGGTATGACGCAGATTTTACTACTTAAAAAGCCTTTTAAAGCGCAAGGACTAAAATGGTATCAGCGAGTGGGCTACATGAGTTCAATCATGTTTTGGCTGTTCCCGTTCGCTCGCGTCATCTTTTTGCTTATGCCACTGGCGTATTTGGTCTTTGGGCTTCAGGTTTACCATGCATCGATGCTGGAAATTTTTGCCTTCACCCTGCCTCACGTTATTGCCACTTACATGATATCTACCATGCTCTTTGGGCGAACCCGATGGCCCTTAGTGTCAGAATTATATGAAATACTACAGTGCGCATTTACGCTAAACGCATTAATAAAGGTTTTCTTAAAGCCGCGGGCACCTTCATTTGTTGTTACGCCAAAAGGAGAGAGTCTTGACAGAACCTTTGTATCGCCACTATCGAGCGTGTTTTACTGGCTAATATTGGTAATCACATTCGCATTAGGGAGCGGCGTCTATAAGTTCATAACAGAGCCTCTTACACGCGAACTTACTGTGGTGGTCATGTTGTGGAATGTATTTAATTTGATTCTATTGTTGTCTGTTCTTAGTGTGTTATTAGAGCGGAAACAGGTGCGCAGTCAGGCACGTCTACCAGCTACCAACAGTGTCGTTATTAAGACCACAAGCGATGAAGCATGGGTTGGAGATTTGGTCGATCTTTCGCTTGGTGGAGCTCGGTTACGCTTGAAAGGTGAGGGAGCGTTAGTACCTGAAAATGCCACGCTCACATCGTGGAGTCACGCACTGAATAAGAACGTTCATTTGCCAATTAGCGTTCTGCATTACGACAATAGGTCAAAAATTCTTCGAGTACGCTTTATGCCTCAAACCGAAGAACAAGAAAATGAAGTCGTCGCCTATTCACTGTGTGATAGTCTGCGCTGGATGTCGTTTCAACGAAGAAGAACAAGGGCTATCTCATATTGGTTCGGCGCAAAACATGTGTTGAAAGTTGGGTTAAAGCCTGTTTTATTGCATATGCTTGTATTAATGGGGAAATTCGCCGGGAAATTAGGTTTGCTTGCTAAACCGGCAAAGGAAAATCAATGATAAAAAAATACCTTATGTTCATCGTATGTTTGTGCATGCCTTTTACCCTAGCGGCGCAAACTGACACGTATCGATTAACCGACTTTTTTGGCGGTGAAAGTACCGTGCGCTTGCAGGGAAAATCTGCCTCCATTGATATTCCAATTCCCCTTAGTTCAGTAACTGATGTGGACAGCGCGCTACTTACATTAGAAGTGGTCAGCTCGCAGGCGTTAATCAAAAAGCGTTCTCAGCTGTATGTGAGATTCAATAATGCGACCATTGGACAGATTGCGTTCGACCCAGACAGACCTTCTCTTGTATCTGAAATTGCGATCCCTACTTCATTGTGGCGAGCCGGGTTTAACTCTCTGACACTAGCGGTAAGTCAGCACTATGCCGAGCAATGCGTTGACGGCAGTGCGCCTGAATTGTGGAGCGAAATTAATGCATACAACTCAACGCTAAAAATTGCGACGTCGGTGAATGAAAAGCGCTTCACGTTAGACGAGCTGAGCGGATTCTTTAATCCAGGAATTGGCGGACAGCGAAACGTTCAGCTTTACACGGCGCGAGAAGCTGATGATCAAATTAAATATCAGACACTTCCCATTGTTTCTCAAGCCCTGTCTCTTAGGAATCAATATCAGCCGCTTATTATCGAGCATGACAGCTTTGCTGATGGTTACGTTTTGCCTCAGCTAGAAGACACAGAAAATAGTTTTTGGAACGACCAAAATGTTGCTCGCTACGAGCGTGCTGCATGGTATCTCAAAGCCAAGCAAAAGCAGCCTGTTCATATTCTAGTTGGTACAGTCGACGCATTATCACCTGTGTTATCTGACGAAGTGATTAACGACATTGATGGCGCGTTTCTAAAAGCACAACGCACCCCTGCGTTTGTAAAAGACAGTAAAGTCATTGTACCGGCTAGCTACCGCCTTATTGTCAGCGGTACTACGCAAGATGAAGTACTTGAGGCAGCGAAAGCTTTGGCGGTAATGGACGATGCGATTAACCCTATTTCACAAGTCACCGTACTTTCACAGTCACAAATGCAGGCGGAAACGCTGCAGCGGCATCGCATTCTGAACCCAGACAATCACTACACATTCCAAGACTTTGGTGTGGCGACCACTCAGTTTAGGGATGAGGGGAACTTCACCAAACGGGTGTCATTCAGATTGCCTGCAGATTTTTATGTACCTGAAAACGCGAGCGTGAGCTTGCTCTTAGATTTTGGATATGGCGCAGGTTTTGGGCCAGGTTCGGTTATGAATGTAAGCGTGAATGACGAACTTGTACACGGTTTGTCTCTTAATAATATTAACGGACAATCCTACCGAGACTATCAGCTAAGAATACCTGCACGGTTCTTCAAAGGCGGGACGAATAATTTAGACTTTGCGGTAACCATGAGAGCGCCGTTAGCAGGTGTGCCTTGTGATGATATTCCTGGTTCCCACCTCGTGTTCCAGCTTGATGATTCTTCGGCAATAAAGCTACCTGATGCAGGAAACGTGGCAGTTCAACCTAATCTCGTCTTGCTTTCAGAAACGGCTTACCCGTTTGCGCGCTTTAAGTCAGCACCATCGTCAACCATAGCTATTCCGTCAGATGACTATTTAGATACAGCGTTAACCCTTTCAGCGAAATTAGCGCAAGTAGCCCAAGTGCCTTTATTGAACGTGAAAATAGCAACTGGAAACGACATTACAACCGAAGGTTCTGTGATTGTTCTAGGTACCCCTGAAAGCTTAACGAATATTGAGCAGTCTGAATTCAGTACGGCCATTGAGGCAACGAAACGCTGGTCTTATCGGTTACAGAACAATCTGTACAATCGCGTAAGAAACCTGACTGACGATCAGTCTTTCAAAGAAATGCGCATAGACGGTCATACCGTTCAAGAAAGTGACTTAGGTGAGCAAGCAGTACTTACTGCACAGGCACACCCTGTTTCATCACAAACCGATACCTTGTTCATTGTTGCAGCGCAGACGCCGGAACTTCTTCAAGCTAGAGTCGAGGATCTGGTTAGTTTGTCGATGTGGGGGCAGATGGCAGGGGATTTCTTCGCATGGAAAGATGGTCTTTCGCCATCACTCATCATGCAGGTAAGCGATAAATATGAAGTGGGTGAAGCCGACGACAGCTGGCTGCATTTACGACTATGGCTGTCTAACAACCCGTGGTATTGGTTAATAGGCTTTATATTGGTTGTATTTGTTGTGAGCCTACTTATTTACCTGTTGCTTAAACGCAGAAATAAACAAGTGCAAGACTCATGGTAAAGCGGCATTACGCAACAAAAGCGACGCTAGTGATAGGTTTTTTGTTCCTGTTGGCGTCGTGCTCTACCAAGGAAGATAGCGAATTCAAGTCTCAGTACATAGCGTATAAGGCATTGTTTGTTGACGGCGGGCGCGTGGTAGACACAGGAAATGATGATGTGTCTCACAGCGAAGGGCAAGGGTACGGTATGCTCTTTGCCGTCGCCGCCAACGATAAAGATACCTTTGATGCATTATGGCACTGGACACAACGTACGCTTATGCGCGAAGACGGGCTCTTTAGCTGGCGCTACCGACCTTGTGTGGATAATTCATCTTCTTGTATCGATGACCCTAATAATGCCTCTGATGGTGAGATTCTTATTGCGTGGGCATTATTGCGTGCAAGTGAAAAGTGGGGCGTTGGTAAGTATGAGGAGGACGCCAGGAATATTGTACGTGCTGTAGAGCAGAAACTTCTGGTGGTGAATAATAACAGTGTAGTGCTCTTGCCAGGGGAATACGGATTTGCATCTGACCAAACAGGAGATAGCAGCCTTCAGCTAAATCTGTCCTATTGGGTTTTTCCCGCCATAATTGACCTGTCTTCGCTGTCGGATACTCCGTCACGTTGGGAAAGCCTGTTCGAATCGGGCTTGGTCTTGCTGTCTAATATGCAGTTTTCTACCTACCAATTGCCCAGTGATTGGGTGCGTTTCACCCCTAATAGTACTGAGTCCGATAACAGTAAGATTGGTGCGTTAAGTTTAGATAATGTGATATCGCCTGAGTTTGGTTTTAATGCGATCCGTATACCGCTTCAGCTTGCCTGGTCCCCACGTTTTCGCCAAAACGCTAGGTTAACTGAGAAGCTACTTTCTCCCTACTATGCATGGTGGGCGATAACGCCTACGCCAGCTACCATCAACCTGTTAAACGAGGAAACCGCTGAATACGAAATGTCTAAGGGAATGCGTTCAGTGCAGATGGCCGTAAACAGCTTGATGAAATCAGAAGAAAAGCAAAGGCCAGAGTGGCCTGAGATCAATCGAAACATGGATTATTACTCGGCAAGTTTAACGCTGCTTTCTATGCTAGCAGTTTTGGATAACGCATCGTGAAAACTCGGTTTACTCGCACGTCTTTGTATCTGGCACTAGGCGCTTTGGCCACGTCACTTGTGTCGGTGCAGGCATACGGACAAGCTAAAACAACGTACAAAGAAAAAGATTTGGGTATATTACCTGCACAACAAGATCAGCCGGATTTAACAGGGCTTTGGTACCATATTAATGAGCGACAGATTCAACAAGCTAATGAAGAGTTTACGCGCTTAAAAGCTCGTTACCCTACGTGGCAGGTGCCACAAGAAGTCGAAACCGAACTAAACAGAATAAACGGCCGCTTAAAAGGTACTATCAAGCCTGTAGTTTCAGCGCCAAGAGAATCGCTTCAGGCTTTAAAAAAGCAGCCAGATAAGCCCGCTTCTAAATTCCTCCCGCTCGAACAATTTGCTCAGTTAACGCCGAAAGCCAGAGCAAATACGCCGAAGCAAAAAGTAGAAACGCTTATTGCATTGAGCAATCAAATTAAGCGTACTGATTTTTACTTGCTTATGGGGTGGACCGCCATTGATAAAGGCATGTTAGAAATGGCAACGCAGCAGTTCTCTCAGGCCCAACAATCGGCAGTTCGTGATATCGATAAACAATCCGCTCAACAAGGCCTTAACAGTGTCACTGGTATTAAGCTACAGCAGGCATTGTCTTTGCGCGATACGACAACGCTGGGGCAACTTCTCAAATCTGATAACAGCGGCTACGTGAAAGAAGTGCTGCAGGGCGCGGCATGGCAACAATACGACTTGAAAAATTACGACTTTGCCGACGCGCTATTTAGTTTGGTGAACGATAACGAAGGCAGGTATTTGTCACTTAGCGCGCAAAGCAGCGACACGGCCAAGCAAAGCGCGTTCGACCTAGCATGTAGTGTCAATACTGAGGTTTTCATTCGACGCTGTGCTGATAGTCTGGCTAGCCGACAGGCTCAGTTTTACGATACACGGCGCTACAAGCAAAGTATTGAGTCAGGCGAAGCGCTCGCCCGTTTGCGACCTTTAAGCATAGATGAGCAAGCACTAATTGGGTGGGCTGCTAAAGAGATACAAGACACCACAACCGCCACCGCTGCGTTCGAGCGAGTGCTCGGGAAGACGCCAACCGATGCGGTAATTGCCAATGAATTGGTTACAATTAATCAAGACGACGAAGCCACACTGAACCGATTGGCGCTGAGATACAGTGCGGTAAAAAGCATATTGCAAGAACGCACCACACGTAACGCCTGGCCCAGAAAACAGTTTTGGCTAGCCTATCAAAATCGCGATGCGCGGGGAGTTACAGCACAAACTAAAGATGGCCTAAGTGCAGTCTACGGTATTAGTACTCGCAGTCGAAGCGGAAGTGAGGGGCTCGGTAATTTCGATGTTCTGTCGCAATATATCGGCATTGGCAGCGGTTATGAAAACTGGCTGTGGCAAGTATCGCTCGACTATAAGCAATTCTACAGCGGTCGCCCTCAAGTTGGCGACTGGTTTGGTAACAACCAATTGAGTGGAGCATTTTCGGGAATAAGCGGTTTTGAAGATAAGGGGCTTCGCGCCGAAGCGCATTATCAGGCACCTGATTTCAATTTTTACGCTAATCTTGAATATGCCATGTTCGATCAACCCGTTGGCGCTAAAGTAACCGGGCAAATATCTGCAACCAAATTTCTTACCAGTACAACGGTAGCTACAACCTTATTTAGAAAGGCAAAAGAAGACAGCTTATTAAGCCAAACCGGAACCTTCAATGCTAATCACGCGAAACCTTGGGGCTACGTAATAGAAAGTGGCATAAGAGGGTTAGTAGCGCATGCAGTAGCCGACAACTGGTCTGTTGCAGGTACTGCTCAGGTTAGTCGCTTAGAAGGCGAGCAGGTTGCCGATAATAGCGCGTTCTCTCTACGGGGGGATGTAAGTTACGATATTGCTACCATGATATCTCCAAAGCTTGACTATTGGCGTGTAGGGCCATTCTTGAGCTATACAAGCTACGATAAAAATTTAAGCGGCTTTACGGTCGGCAATGGTGGTTACTTTAGCCCCAGTCAGTTTGTCAGCATCGGGGGCTATTCAGAGCTGTTAACGCTTGAGGCGCTAAACTGGCAAGTTAAACTTCGAAGTTCGCTTGCGCTTTCACGTGTTGAACAAGACGATGATCTGCGCTTTCCGATTGGAGGTGCATTTCCTACGGCAGACGAGAACGCGACCCTTGGTGAAAGCTCAGATACGGGTTTAAGCGGAAATTTTATGGCTGAAGGTCAGTATCGAATCAATCACAACTGGATTGTGGCTGGGTATATAGGAAAAGCATTTGCGGTTGAGTACCAAGCATTTGAAGCGGGTATTCAGATAAGGTGGCGAGAAGGGCGAGGTGCTGGTGTAACAAGTGATGAGCTTTTGCTGTCTTCGCCAAGATTAAGCGGCTTTGCACTATAAAGCCGCTTTTGCCTGAAGATTCACTCTCTTTTTAAAGCGTTAATTCGCTTTTCTACGTCTAGCTAGCATGAAACATCCAGCGCCAAATAAGAGGGCGATTGATGCAGGTTCACTTACGTTGATAGCGCCGAACTGATAGTTATTTACTTGGCCTGTCGGCGCATTGTAGGTTTCGCCGTCGTCATTAATCAGTTGCACCAACGGAGTGACCAAACTATTAGCAATGACATTACCATCCACATGACCATTGTAGAAACTTAGCTCTGCATATGGCGCCAGTACACTACCTTTAACACCCACACTATGTAGTGTAAGAAAATCAGCATCAACAAAGTTAAACAAGATGTTATTGGTATAAAGGCCATCATGACGCTGACCTACATTGTTGTCATTGTCTCTGTACTGGCCATTTTCTCTGAAATATTCATTTTCCTGCGTAAAGGCTGTATTAAAGAAGCCAGTGTTAAATAACTCAACTGATTCACCGTACACATTGATAATGTTGTAGCTGGTGGTTGAGAAATCGTAAACAATGCCTTTATCAGCAGCGCTGAACCAACTAGCGTCAATATTGTAGATATTGATGTCATCAGAGCCAGAGAAGGTAATGGTATTTAATACATCCTTGCTAGCGTCGGTACAAGCAACCGCTTGCTCCGAATCGTTAGCGTCAGTGCACGACAATGTTGTTGTGCCATTCACCGACATTGACGCAAACTCTTGAGACTGCGCTGTTACTTCGGCAGCCATAGCATTAAAGTCAATATTGTTAACGTCAGCCTTACTCACGCTGCCCTGTTCAACAGATGTTGCTGTCGAACCATTGATAGCGGTGTAATTGTTAACGTCGTTAAGCGTTACGGTACCGTTAACTTCGCTGCTATCAAGTTCAACGCTAGACTCAGCAAATACGTTTCCGTTTTCAACTTGGGAGCCATACAAAGTAGGGTTACTCACACTGTCGTAAACACTATTAGGCCCACCAAGTTTCACAGTATTGGCGTGCACATCACCTGATACAACATTTGAGTTACCTAGTTTGACATCACCTTTCGATGAGATACCGCCAGACTTCACCGTAGAATTAATGAGATTTACAGTCTGCTGAGCGTTAACCGCTTTATCGAATGTGAGTTCAGAGCCAAACACCATACCTGACACGGTAGTTGAACCACCGTGAACATCACCGCGCGTGAAATGAAGGTTACCGCCTACGGCAAGAGCAGACTCAGACATATCTGGCGATAGCAGTAAGCCGACATTGAAATCGGATACGTTCATTTCGCCACCGACAGCTAGTCTTCCTTCAACATCGGAAGATTGGCCGGTAAAGCTATCGAAGATGAATGCGTTGTATTCAAACGCTTCACTCAATTCAATTTTGGCGGCAGACACATGTGGTGCTGACATAACCGCTGCAAGTACAGCAGTATAGAGTATTTTTTTGTGCATAATGGCTCCAGTGACATCAGAGTCTGGAACCGAGTTTCAACATGGATTTTCCAGACACACCGAATGGTACGATCTGAACAAAATTCATGCGATAGCACAAGAGATACTTTGGTATAAGGTCTTATACGAAAAAAGCCACCCGAAGGTGGCTTTCTTTATTTTGCGTGGTCAGAAAGGCGTTTTAGCTGCTCTTTTTAACCAAAACAGATACTTTATCAATACCTGCAATTTTAACTTGGTTCATAACTTCTACCACAGTACCGTGCTCACTGTCTTCGTGAGCCTGGATAGCAGCTGAATCCGTGTTGTTTTCCGCTAGGTATGTTTGCGTGTTTGCAACCACACGACGAATATCAACTTCGCGGCCGCCCATCATAATTGTGCCATCAGCATCAATACGGATAGAAAGCGCTTTTGAAGGCTTATCGTTTTTCGCTTGATTATCTTCAGGACGGTTTACATCCAAACCTTTCTCTTTCACGAACGAGGTCGTTACGATGAAGAAAATCAACATGATGAACACGATGTCCAACATGGGGGTCATATCAATCTGAGCCTCGTCTTCAGCCGAGGTATGCTTCTTTCTTTTCATCTCGTCTTCTTTCTTCTGTTACGTTCGAGCGCTTTAGTATACTGCTTGTTACAAAAATATACAGGGTTTTGTACAAAAACAGTGTGCTCATTAACACTTGTTGTTGAAAAAATGCTCAGTTTCACAGTAATAAAACAACAAACTAGGTTTGTTTATGTGAAATAGCGACACCTAATTGGTAAAAATACAACATCAATGCCTGATTGAGTGATGTACGCAAGTTACCATGAGGATAAATGCCAAGTCTAGCTTCCGTTGATTTTTTTGTCCCCTGCACCAAAAATGCATTTTTGATCTCGTGATCTTGAATACAGGCTTCAAATGCGCGGGCAGCCATCTCCTGAGGCATAGCATAATAATACATTTTTAACGCGCGATCAGCTTCTACGGATCGCACAAAGTACTCATTTGGTCTTTTTTGATCATTTAGGAACAATAGCGAGAAACAATCGCTCAATTTTTGATTCAACGGATGAGAATTCATCGGGGCATTGTCGAGCCAGGCCTGTGTGGCAAAGCTACCGGCGGCAATACCGTCGAACATGCGCGGCGCAATATAATGATCGAAAGCGTGAAACCATTCGTGGGCTAGCGCTCCGGCTCCTGCATTTTTTGCTAGCGCAAGCTGTCTTTTCGCACTGTTGTAGTGGGCACTGCTGTGTTTTTGACCGCCACTGCCAAAAGCCAGTGACAGGGATCCGTTTAACGATAACACCTGTTCATTGATATTTAAGATCGCGACCAGATCGTAAAGCGCATCGAAAAAGAGGTTGGCAGCGATCTGTTGTTCTTCTGCTGTTACCCATCTACCCACAGTGATCGTAGCGAAATTAAACAGTTTGCGAATATCTTGAAATGAAACATCAGCGCCGTCCCTGTGGCTTGGGCCGTTGCGATAAAACTGCTGATGAATACGGCCTTTACTTTCCAACACTGACATCCGAAATTAATAGGCGTTAAGCCATCGAGACCAATAACTGTTCGCACCATGCTTCGATGCGTGCGTCTGTTTTGTCGTATTGGTTTTCATCATCAAGAGATAAACCTACAAACTGGGTCTTATCTTCGGTCAAAGCTTTTGAGGCGGTAAACTCGTAGCCTTCGTTTGACCAATAACCCACGATCTTACAGCCTGATGGCAATATTGCATCGTGAAGCATGCCTAGTGCATCTTGAAACCATTCACCGTAACCAAGTTGATCGCCAAGTCCGAATAAGGCGATGGTTTTCCCTGATAAATCCAAACCGTGCACTTCTTCCCAATGAGACTCCCAATCTTCCTGGAGCTCGCCAAAGTCCCACGTTGAAATACCAAAAATGATAATGTCGTATTCGGCCGTGCGCGTTAGGTTAACGTCTTTAATGTTGTGAAGGTCAACAATATCTTCGTCGAAAAGGCTATTGAGCTGCGCTTGGATTTTTTCTGCTGCCATTTCGGTATAGCAGGTTGTTGAGCCGTAAAATAATCCGATGGACAGTGCGCTATCACTCATTAGATACCTCTTTTGAACTAATCGTCTTTAGAAGCTGGGAATTCTACCTCTTTACCGTTGCTCAACAAAGCTTTGCACTGAACATCGGTGTTTTTCTGTGAAATTTTTAATACACCAATGGCGCAACCGTTGAATAATTCGCCATAGCCCAAACTTGGTTCTCTCGCTTTTACCGACATATTTCGGCGTCTTGTGAAAAGGTTGAGGGGCGATTTAGAGCGATAAAGCACGCGGTTTAATCTATCTAGCCATTTGATCAATCCATCCGGAAAGGCGTTTTTTAATCCGCTGCAGGTGAACTGGGTGATGTGGGGGCTGTTGCGCCTAAAGCGCAGGCGTACATCGTATACAAAGGAATAGTGCACATCGCCAGATAGAATGATGAAATCGGGGGGCGTTTTGTAATGCCTGAATATGTTTAATATGACGTTCGCGGTGCCTTTGTGGGCCATCCAGTTCTCAGCATCAACAGTAAGCGCCTTGCCAAAAAACGTAAACACCTTTTGAATGGCTTCGATAACCTTTACACCATAAATGGGAGCGGCAGAGACAACGATGACAGATTCTTTGCCGATTATAGAATGCTGAAAATCACACAGTGCTTCCCAGTCCATTAGCCCCGAGGGCTTATTCATATTAGATTCACTGCGCCAACGCTGCGTGCGGGTGTCTAAAACCTCAATAGGTGGTGTGGTATCTAAACGGTAATGCCACTGATCAAAATCCAACAGCTCATCAATGATTTCATCGTGCGAGTTTAAACCGCTTTCTCCCATTGATTCTTGTACTTTAGCAATTAATGGCGCTACTTTTTTTGGTGCATTTCCCCAGCCTTGGCAAAGCAAGTAGCCGATAAGCGCATTGCCGATCATGCGTTTTGATAGAGGGTTTCCATAGACTTCTTGTTCCCAGCCCCGGGTTAAGTTCCAGTCGTCGGTAACATCGTGATCGTCAAAGATCATATAGGTAGGAATGTGTGCCAGGGCCCTACGTACCTGCGGTAGCTGTTTTACAAAGCCGTTAAGCGCCTCGTGTTCTTTGTCGAAAATAGCGTGGTATTTTGGGGGGATCCCATCTTTATCTATATTGATATCAGCCCAAAGCGTGTCGGACCACACTAGTAAATACATAGCGATGATCTCCGCACTGCCAATCAAATGGTTTTGCGCGTTTACTGATGTGAATACCGGTTTTTTCTTAGCACCAAAGAATATTGAAGACAGTACCGTATTGGTCGCAATTTGTGGCAGAAGCTGCTCTCGTTCGTAATACCCATGTTCATGTGTGGCAAGTTCATTAGTGTTGGTTACTACTGCCCCTTCCAGTGCTTCATGATAAAGACCTAAACGGTCAATCACGCTGTGTATGGCTTTAAGCATAGGACCTGCGACATCATCAGCGTAAATCTGATCGCCCGTCATCAACAGAAGATCGGGAAAATCATTTTGCTTTTTGAACGCATTTTTATGGAGTACATCTACTTGTGCTAGGGCATCATCACTGTGAAAGTGAGGCTTACGGCATGAGCCGTGCAATATGGTCTCGGGAGTCTCGGTGTAGTGGAAACATAAGGAAGACTGCCCATCGTAAAGAAGCCCGCGTTGTTCATTTTCCCATGAAGCCTGCTGAGCATCGTCGCTAAAAGATAGCGAGTAACCTATCCGCGCAGTATCTTCGAAGGGCTCTGACGAAGTGAAAGAGAGCAAGTGTATAAATGCGTACTTACCTACGCGTATGGTTTCGCGTTGACAATTGCCGATGACGACGACTTCATTTGCAGATAGATTTAGCGTAGGTGAATCGGCGTTACTGGTTACTACCCAAATATGACATTCTGTAGATGTCACCTTTCTTACTATCGGACCTGCAATAACTTGGGGCAAGTGCTGCGTAGAAATGACGCTCTCCTTTAATTTTCGTCAATATTAATACACGTAAGCGTGTTAACTAAATATGCTGCACATTAATTAAAAACATGATGACAGCACGACTATTTAACGTTGCCAAATCATATATGTACTCAGCAAACCTGATGTCTATCGCATAACCTTACTCTTTTTTGTGAATAAACGGTATGCTCGATATACTCCCTTACAATTTTTTCAGTTTTACCTTTTGCTCTCGTCTTAATAAACGGAGAGAGGACTTCACACTATGCTAAAATATTTAACCAGTGCTGTGCTAACCACTTTACTGATAAGCGCCTGTAGCGAGCCGAAAGACGTTGTTATTACTCCTGAACCTCAAGACTTAACAGAAGTCACTGTGGGTCAATGGATCCTTGATGAAAAAGGCAACGTTATGTTTGATCCTCAAACCTCAGGGTTAGTGGTGCTAGACGGTCAACTTGTCACTATCGCAGATGCTAGCGCTGATACCACTCAACAGTTGAAACTTCATAGCATTTCACCAGATACCGCAACGCTGAGCGCATCGAGCGAACGCTTTTCATTTTCCAACACCGTGCGCCGAAGCTGCTTTTATAGCTATTTGAGTGAGCAACCTGATTTAGAAGCGCTAGCCGTAGACCCCAGAGACACCAATGTAATTTATACGGTTACCGAAGATGCTACCCGTACCGGCGCATTAAGCCCTCGCTGTGAAACCAAATACGAGGAAACAGGGTCAACCGATTACCCCACCTTGTTGGTAAAATTGACACGAAAAGATAATGGCTCGGTTGAAATGTCGGATGTGCGCCCACTACAGTTTCCGCAAGAGTTCGAAGTAGGTAACTTCCCCAACGACGGCATTGAAGGGTTGACGATGGCTGAAGACGGCACGTTATATCTGGCGCTAGAGAAAGATAAAGCAGGACAGCCAAGAATTTTTACATTGGCTGTTGATGAAGACTTTTTCTCGTCGAATGATTTTGCCACAGTGAGCGAGCCTAACCTTCAACTTCCTTCGTTTACTTCAGGTAATCACCCTATCAATGGACTGGCGTTATATACTCATTCAACCGGCGCATCCTATTTGTTTGGCGCAGCAAGAAACGACAATGAACTGTGGGTAATTGATGTGAATGGCAATAAGCCAACAAAGCGTATCCCTATTAAGTTCGACGTTGCCGGCGACCAGAAGTGTGAACAGTACACAATGGATAATTCGTCGATGGAAGGACTAGTGACCATTGAAAATACCTTGTGGATCATCAACGATCCTTGGGAGAAAAACTACCTTAAAAACGCGACGTGTGAAGCGCATAAGAAGCGTTATGAAGACTTAGCGCCTTTATTATTTCCACTAGAAATTAACAGCGTTTGGTTTGAATAATAAGAAAACGAATAGATTGAAAAACAAAAGGGTTGCTTTTAAGCAACCCTTTTTATTGTTGGCTAACACTATTGATAGCGCGCTTAATATCGCTGTTTTATTTATGCGTCGCTGCGAAGTCGAGAAGCGAAGGTTTTTTTGAACTTCGCAAGCTTAGGCGCCACGACCATAGAGCAATACTGGTTCTGTGGATTATTTTTGAAGTAATCTTGGTGGTAGTCTTCGGCGTCGTAGTAGTTATTTACTGCTACTATTTCAGTCACTACGGAATCGGGCCAAATCTCTTCTTCTGTGATTTCTGCGATAATTTTTTCTGCTTCAGCTTTTTGTGTATCGTCGTGATAGAAAACCGCGCTGCGATACTGTGTGCCTACATCATTGCCCTGTCTATTCAGCTGTGTAGGGTTATGCAGCGCAAAGAAAATTTCTAGTATCTCACGGTAGCTAATGCTGTCGGCATCAAACGTCACTTGTACCACTTCAGCATGGCCAGTATTTCCTTTGCATACCTCTTCATAGGTTGGATCGGCCTTTTCGCCTCCAGCATAGCCAGAAATTGCTTTTTCCACGCCTTCAACGCTATTCAACGCTGATTCGATACACCAAAAGCATCCGCCTGCCAACGTGGCGACTTGTAAATTTGCCATAGTAAAAACCTCTCTTAATCTTTGTCTGTAGTGTGGGTGCGGGTAGGTCACAACACAAGTCATCCAAGCGTGTTTTTTTATCGTATAAACGAATATTAAATAAGAATAATGTGCAAGCTAAGTGAAAGGTTTTAACATGTGAGGTTAACTGCTTTCTTTCAAGCAGTTTGCAACCGGTAAGAATGCGTATAAGCGTGTTCGAAATTTGGCAGAGGTATTCGGTCGTGATTATTTTCTATGACGGGTATTGTCCGTTGTGTATCGCTGAAATGCGTCATTTAAGAAAAAGAGACAAGCACAACAAATTAACATTGGTAGATATTCAGGCCCCCGATTTTTCGAGCCGTTATCCAACCATGGATTGGCATGCACTCAATGCAAGAATTCACGGACTTCGTGAAGACGGGACGTTGATAACTGGCCTTGATGTCACTCATGAAGCATGGAAAGCCGTGGGCATGGGTTGGCTATATGCACCGCTTCGCTGGCCTGTTATTTGTCATATAGCCGATGCTTTCTACAATGTATTCGCAAAGCATAGATACACCATTTCATACCTGTTAACAGGTAAAAAACGCCAGTGCGATCGCTGCATACCAGGAGAAGCCAGTGAAAAATAACGTCCTTATAGTGGGCGCGTCGGGCGGTATTGCGTCTGCGCTTATTGAGCAATATAGCAGTGAAGGTGCTAGGGTGTTCGCGGTTAGTCGCGCCCCTATATCTGACACCAATCATTCTGGGGATGTTACCTATCATCAGCTGGCCGAACAGGACGATAGGCACATAAGCGAATTTGTTGAACAGCTGGCTGAACAGCAGGTTGTGTTAAATACGGTAGTAATAACAACCGGTTTTTTGCATAACGAAAGCGATGGCATTCATCCTGAGAAACGTTTGGAAGATGTCAGCGAGCAGGCCTTAGCGGCTTATTTTTCAACTAACAGCATTATTCCCGCAATGTGGCTCAAGCATTTGGTGAATATAATGAGTAAAGAAGGCTCAACCCTTGTTTGCTTAAGCGCGAGAGTAGGGAGTATTTCAGATAATGGACTTGGAGGGTGGTACGGCTACCGCGCGTCGAAAGCGGCGCTCAACATGCTGGTTAAAACGGCGTCGGTAGAATACAAGCGCAGATTGAAAGACGTGATGCTTGTTTGTTATCACCCTGGGACGGTTGATACGGGGCTTTCTAAGCCTTTTCAAAAGAACGTCGCCGCCAAGAAATTGTTCACGCCTGAGTTTACCGCTAAACAGCTCATTCACCACCTTTCGGCGCTTAATCGAGACCAAGCTTGTCATTTTATCGACTGGAATGGCGAAGTGGTAACTTGGTGATACGGTCTAACATCATTTCAGCAAGTCCAACATCAAGACTTTTTATTTCACTGCTGTTACCATGCTATTTTTGGGAATGGTGCAGCGTATTGATAAGCCCATAGAGGTAGCAATACAACGCGTTGACGCCACACGTGAGTCATAACAACAAACGCCATCCTGATAATAAATAATACCAGTTCGCTCGGCTTGATTCTTACGAATAGTAAGTACCGACAACCAGCATAAATTGTGAGCACACGACGTGTTTGTGCATCACAAGGCATGATACGGCGAACTGCTATAACAATAACTCAACAAGAGGAAGGGATATGAGCGGGGCCAGAGAACAGTTCGGATCGCGCATAGGTTTTATTTTGGCAGCTGCAGGTTCTGCGGTAGGCATAGGTAATTTGGTAGGGTTTCCTGTCGGTGCAGCTAAAAATGGCGGTGGTGCATTTCTTTTAATGTACGCTATTTTCGTTTTTGCCATTTGTTTACCGGTAATGCTGGCGGAAATGTCAGTAGGTCGCCATGCTAAAAAAGACCCGCTTGGTGCATACAGTGATATAAGCGGTAATGAAAAGAAATGGAAAGTCGCGGGGTGGCTAGCTATTGCTACGCCATTCATGATTGCCGTTTTCTACATGGTTATTACTGTGTGGCTTTTCGGCTATTTGTTCGAAGCAGTAAGCGGAAATCTAGACAAGTTAGCTAACCCAGAAACCTTTGGGCTGTTTATTAACTCAGAAGCTATCTTTTTATATATGGCGGCCGTTGTTGGTGTGGTCTACCTCATCCTTCAAGGCGGTGTAAAAGAAGGGATAGAAAAAGCGGCAAAGCTGCTCATGCCTGCGCTTTTCGTGATGCTAATCGGTCTCGTTATCTTCGTATTAACCCGCGAAAATGCGATGGCTGGCGTTGAGTTCTACATTGTTCCTGAGTTTTCAAAAATCACTGCTGAAGTGGTGAATGGTGCGCTATCGCAGGCCTTTTTCTCTCTATCGTTGGGCATGGGTATTCTTATCACCTACGGGAGCTACATTGATAAGCGTGCAGATGTACCGAGCGCTGCCAAGCTGGTGGCGTTGACGGATACAGCCGTGGCGTTCACTGCGGGTTTGATGATCCTTCCAGCCATCTTCTCTTTTAACCCAGACATTAACCCTGATGATTTAAGTGAATCGTCAGTGGGCATGATTTTTACTTACCTGCCTAGTATCTTTCTAGCGTTACAAGACTCGATTGGATATATGGGCGCATCGATTGTCGCTAGCTTGTTCTTCTTATTAGTGTTCTTTGCGGCAATTACGTCGCTAGTGTCTATTTTTGAAGTACCTGTTGCGGCGCTTATGGATGAAAAAGGTGTAAGCCGTAAATGGGCGCTTGGGTCGCTAGGAAGCATTATGATTTTGCTAGCCATCCTAAGTGCGTTGTCATTCGGTAAAGTTGATATGCTTACGTCGTTTATGCACTACGCTGGCGCAGATAAATCACTATTTGATGTCATTTACGATGTGTTCTACGACACGATTTTGCCTTTAAACGGCTTGCTAATTTGTTTGTTTGTTATTTATCGTTGGAAGAGTGCAAACTTCAATGCTTCTTTGGAAGAGGGCAGCAGTGGTTACAAAGGTAGTTGGTTTGAAAAATACGTGGATATATCGCTGAAAACCTTTATTCCACTTATTTTACTCGTGATTTTTGTAAACACGGTAGCGGTAAAATACTTCGGGTTGAGCCTATTCGGATAGTCAGGTTTTACATGAAATGACGTGAGCTAGCAGCGAGCTCAACTTAAAAACGGCAAGCCTAAAGCTTGCCGTTTTTGTTTGTGTCAGAGTATGTATTTTCACTAAGAGTAAAGCCTAAAACATGCGATAGGGGTCACCGTACACAGGCGTTACATTTAGCCTTGCCCAGCTTTGTGCGGCGTCAATCACCTTGCCAGCAGGTTCTGCTTCAGTATCAGAAAAGTGCGGGGCATCAATATCCATCGCCTTCGCTGCATCCACGTAATAAATACCGCGCTTAGGGTGAGACAAGCTGCAAAGGTGAATAACATCGTTAAGCGGCTTGCCACAAATGATGGTCGTCAACGCAGATACAATGTCGTACACATGTACAAGGTTTATTCGCTTATTTCCTGCATCTAACTGTTTTCCACTTAACGAGCGGGCGGGGTGGCGGTCTGGGCCTACTAAACCGGCTAGGCGAACAATACTGATATCAACCTGACCTCGTTTAGACAATAAATAGTCTTCAATAGTCACGTGGGCTTTGGCCGAGGCTGTTTGCGGCTGTGTAGTGCTGACTTCGGACACTACCTCATTTGTTGCATCGCCGTAAACCGACGTGGTGCTGATAAACACAATATGCGCTACCTTTACATTGATGGCTGCGTCTATCAACTGCAGCATATTGTTGGTGTATGACGCGAGATCTGTGTTTCTCCTGCCAGGGGGAATATTTAGCAACAAGGTAGCGTTTGGCAAGTAGTTACAAAGCGCTGATGTATCTTCGCCTAGGGCATATTCAATTGCGGTGATACCTTGCTCTTTTAACGCGAGACGTTTCTGTTGGCTTCGAGTGGTACCAACAATATTGACCTTACCTGAAAGTGCTTTGCCCACATAGCTGGCTAACCAACCGTAGCCACTAATTACTACATTTTGAGTCATCGATTAAATACCCCTTTGTTTATGGCTTAAGAGTACATTAATTGAAGGGCGGTTGTCGTTAACTGTAAAAATGAAAAACCGACTGGGTTACAGTCGGTTTTCTAAGGTGAGTGGTTAGAGTTGTAAGTCGTTTCGCTCTGCGCGTTTAGTTCGCTGAATTTTCCAACTACATTTTCATTTCGTCGTTGTGGTCATGGTGGTTGTCTTGATCAATATCTAGCAGGTTCAAGTCATCTAGCCCAGATATGGATGCCTGCATCTTGCCTTCGGCATAATCCGCTTTCTTCAGTACCTTACACAATGCATCACCTTTTTCTTCTAGCGCAGCCGCTTGGCTTTCTAAGCGATATTCTAAATCTTCACCCCAGCGCTCCATCTTTTGCTCAAACTCAGACATATCACCGCCTTCCCACAACATTTGTGTTCCTACGGCGATAAGAATTCTACCCATAGACTCACTGATTAAAGACTCAATTTGCGCTTCGAATTCTTGCTCCCAGCTTTCGTCAAACCAACCTGGCTCATCGAATTTAGTTGAATCAACGCGAATATTGCCTGCGTCATCATAGAATGAAGTGTTTAGTTTGGTTTCAAGTGAGTCGAACAGTTCACGAAAATCATCACCCATTTGATCGCCGCCTAACAGTTCAGTAAATACTTCAGTTACTGCCACATTGGCAATTTGCAGCCCTTCACTGGCGATATTCAAGGTCATAGGGATGGCGATATCAATGTTGTTGTAATATTCACTTACCCAGCGCTGTTGTTCGCTGTCAAGCGATACTGGTTCGCCGTTAATGGTCATATTGTGATGGGAGTCAATCGTCATCACTGAGCCATTGTCCATCTGTACCGTTAGGTCACCTTGGTAATATTGAATATGACCATCAAGCTCCATGTCACAACTGTTGTTTTGAAAGCTGCTGTCATGCGCAAATGCGTGGCCGCTCATTAAAGCACTGGTAAGGGCAACTGAAAGTAATAGTTTCTTAGACATTGTTTATTCCTTAATTTACGTGTGACGCGTTAACGAAAGTGCTCGAAGCAAACTGCAATGCGTTGTAGTGTCACTGTCAGATAGACGCTAACGATACTCGCTGTTATACCTAAGGTAGAGCAATGGCCTTGCCAATATTTAAAGTCTATATCTTTCAAATGGTTAGTGATATTTGATGATTTCTTTATGCTCTGCTAAATACATTATTTAGTGAGATTACCAACTAATTAGTAGTTTTGACTAAGATCAATTAATATCAATAGCGGTACATTTAAGCCAATCCAAGCATGGTTAAATCTTATTTATTGGTGCATAATACCGCCAATATTTTTAAGGGGTTATCACAATGGCTGATTGGATTAATGCAATTATGTTTGGTGTTACGCTAATTGCCTTTACGCTAGGGCTAAGCAGCATCGTTATGGGCTTTATGACTGCTAAAGCAGGTGCTGAAGGTATGCAGGAAAAAATCGAGTACGGTTTTTTTGGCGTTACTGGTTTAGTACTTTGCTTACTGATGGCCTACGCATTGGCTTAAGCGATAAGCATTAAAAAAACCGGCTATCTCAGCCGGTTTTTTTTCGTCTTGAACAAGTCTTTATTCATCACTGCCTTATCGATTAGGTTCGCTCTTCTCCTGAGCATCTTCAGGCGCATTGTCGCTTTCAGGACTGTTTCTATAAGCGCTTTGTTCGCGATGGGCAAGCAGCGACAAATGTCCATCACGTTGATAAGCGCGTAAATCGAACAAATCCAGCATAGCCATAACGTGGTCGAAAATATCCGCCTGTACTTTTTCGTACCTCACCCATTCCTTTTGTGCGCTGAAACAGTAAATTTCTAAAGGTAAACCAAGCTCATTAGGCGGTAGTTGCCTAACCATTAGGGTCAGTTCTTGGTTTATATCCGGGTGCTTGCGCAAGTATGCCTCTAAATAAGCTCTAAAAGTGCCGATGTTGGTAAGGCGACGGCTGTTTAGCAGATCCGACTCATCAATGGAGTAATCTCGGTGATAAGCGCGGAGCTCATTTTTCTTCTTATCGATATATTCGTTGATATAGCGAATTTTCGAAAAGCGCTCTAGCATATCGTTGTCACAAAGTTTAATAGAGTGCACATCAATATAAATGGCGCGCTTAATTCTGCGTCCGCCAGACTCTTGCATACCGCGCCAGTTCTTAACTGCTTCTGTAGTAAGGCTGTAAGTCGGCAGCGTAGAAATGGTTTTATCCCAGTTCTGTACTTTGACGTTGGTAAGGCCTATCTCGAGTATTTCACCATCTACTTCATACTTAGGCATGGCAATCCAGTCGCCTGTATTAAACATGCGGTTAGCGGCTATTTGAATGCCGGCAACAAAGCCCAGAATGGTGTCTCTGAATATCAATAGTAAAACTGCGGCAATGGCGGTTAAGCCAGACACAATAAGTAGCGGGCTTCTGTCTACAATCAAAGAAATACTTAATAGTATGGTGATGATTGCAAAAGCGAGCTTAGTGACTTGAATAAAGCCAGTGATAGGTGCGCGTTTAGCAAGCGCTGAGGCGTTATAAACGTCTTCCACTGTGCTCAACATGGCATATAAGGCAAGAAGGCCGCTATATAGCATGTATAGCTGAGCGCTCTTTATCACCATACCGTGCATCACGGCTTCATCGCTAATAAGTACTGGTGTAGTTAGGTAAATAAACAGGGCAGGAAACAGGTGCATTAAGCGACGGAAAAATCCGTGCTGCTGCAAGGCGTTGTCCCAGAGATTATTGGATTTGTATACCCAACTGGCTATCTGGGGGCGCACCAATAGCCTTGCGATAATATAGATTATCGCCGACACCACTAAAATACTACTTAGTGCGATGACGTTATACAGCGGATCTTCAGTAGTAAGATTCGGGAAAATATCATTAACTATGTGAATAAAGTTATCGCGTACTGAAGCACTGACTTCCATTAATTACGACTCCAACATTTTCTTTATACGGTTGTCTTTATTTTCCCATAGACCGTTCAACCAGTTTTGGAAATAAAGACGAAACTCAGACTCAGTGCGTTCTGAATGCTGTTGTAATTCAGGTACCGGCGTAACGTTCACATCGATCACTATTTTTGTCATCTGACCGCTAAGCATTGCCATCATAGGATGACGCTTATTTTCTGGGTAGAGCAGTGAGATATCTAACACGTTGGTAAATAATTCGCCCATAGCTGAGAGTGTAAAGGAAACGCCGCCGGCTTTGGGGGGCAGGAGGTTTTCATAGGGACTTTGCTTTGACAGATGCTTCAACGAAGTAAATCGAGTCCCCTCTACAAAGTTAATGACCGTTGTGGGCACCGTTCTAAACTTCTCACAATACGCTTTGGTGGTTTCGAGATCCTTTCCTTTTTTCTCTGGGTGCTTTTCTAAATAAGCACGGGTGTATCTGTGCATGAACGGCATATCAAGCGCCCAGGCACCCAGTCCGACAAATGGCAGCCAAATAAGCTCTTTCTTAAGGAAAAATTTGGGTGCAGGAATGCGGTTCGTTGCGAATTCAATGAGCAGAATAATGTCGAGGTAGCTTAAATGATTGGCAATAATCAGATACCAACGGTCTTTTGACAGTTCGCCGTGTACCGAACACTCAATATCGACGCGGTTGAACAAGCGTATCATGAGAACGCTGACCCGTCCGAAGCTAAACATTAGCCCGTGCATCACTTTATTCCATGCCGTTCTTATCTTTCCGTTAGGCATAATAAGTTTTACCAAGCCCAGTAAGATAATTAGGCCTCCCCACAACGCAAGATTGAGGATTTGTAGTGAAGTGTGTAATACGAAAATAAAAGGAGCGAGTACTGCGCGAATCATAATGGTTTCTGTGTTGCGTTTAGTGAATCTAAAAGTTGATCTTTGGCATGCCAGCGCTCATTCAACCACGTCTGAAAACGGGCTCGAACTTGCGGATCATCAAAATAATCGTCGTTGAAAATGCCGTTTTCCATAATGTCTTTGATGGGCATTACGTTGATATTCACACGAATATCACGAACCTTACCACTAACAAAGTCCCAGAAAGACGGTACGCCGTTAGGGTAATCAATTGTGACATCAATAAGCTTATGCAAATGATCGCCCATCGCAGACAAAACGAATGCTATGCCGCCTGCTTTAGGCTTAAGTAAATGAGTGAAAGGCGAGGCCTGCTTGTCGTGCTTGGCTTGCGTAAAGCGGGTGCCTTCAACAAAATTCATAATACTTACAGGCTTATTTCTAAATTTCTCACACGCTTGGCGCGTGGTTTCCATATCCTTTCCTTTCAAATGTGGATTTTTAGCCAAAAATGATTTGGAATACCTGCGCATAAATGGAAAATCGAGTGCCCACCAAGCCAGACCTAAAATGGGAACATAGATAAGCTCTTTTTTGAGGAAAAACTTCAAAAATGGGATTCTTCGGTTAAATACACGTTGAAGAACTAAAATATCGACCCAAGATTGATGGTTAGCAACAACGAGATACCAATCATCTCGAGTGAGTTTTTCTAGTCCGTTTACTTGCCATTTGGTGCGTCCGCTGATGCGCTGATTCAGGTTATTAACGCCGATCCACGCAGTCGCGCATGCGTCGAGTAAATAAGAAATGAATCGTCGCCACGGCGCAAAAGGTATAAGTTTAAAAATAGCCAATATAAAAATAGGCGTTGACCACACTACCGTATTGACGAAATAGCAGATGACCGAAATAGTGCCAACAATATGATGCAACAGTGCTTTTACCATTGTACTTACCTCAAAAATTAGGCGCTTAGTGTAAACGAACTTGATCTAAAATCCGATAGAGCCTTTACTGATTCCACAATAAAGGTGCAAATTTACGTATTTAAGGAGCTGAAATGGAGCTTATTGGCGAAAATAGAGCATTCGGGGGACGGCATTTACGCTATACCCATAAAGCTGAAACAACACAATGCGATATGACCTTCGCAATTTTTCTTCCCCCTTTCGCCTCGAAAGAAAAGCTAGTGCCCGTGCTTTACTGGCTGTCAGGGCTGACATGTACCGACCAGAACTTTATGCAAAAAGCCGGTGCAATGAAGCTAGCGGCGGAATTAGGTATGGCTATTGTAGCGCCCGATACATCCCCCCGTGGCGAGAACGTTCCAGACGACGAAGAAGGATCTTATGACTTTGGCCTTGGGGCAGGCTTCTACGTTGACGCTACGCAGGCGCCGTGGGATAAGCATTACAAAATGTATAGCTATATTGTGAACGAGCTACCTGCGCTTATTGAAAGCGAGTTCCCTGTAACCAAAGAGCGCGCTATTAGCGGTCACTCCATGGGCGGACACGGTGCTTTAGTTATTGGCATGCGTAATCCTAATAAGTTTGTATCGGTATCGGCCTTTAGCCCTATCTCAAATCCTTCAGATTGTCCGTGGGGCGAGAAAGCCTTAGATCGATACTTAGGCGATGACAAGGCAGCATGGCAGGATTACGACGCCTCGTTGCTATTAGCAAGCAAAACACACAGTGTACCTCTGCTAGTAGAGCAAGGGACAAAAGATGAGTTTTTGCACGAGCAGCTGAAACCTCAGTGTCTTGTTCATGCTGCGCAACAGTCAGATACGCAACTTACGCTTAACATGCATGAAGGTTACGATCATAGTTATTTCTTTATTGCATCATTTATTGAAGAGCACTTGGAGTTCCATGCAGGACATATGGGGCTAATTTAAGTGTAGAATAAAAGCTGTAAAAAAGCCGGATCGTACTCCGGCTTTTTTGTTTATGGCTGATGAGGCTTTGCTTAAGCTTACTTTAGCTTTTGCGCTAAAGTTATAAATTCAGGTATGGCAACGGGGCGCTGATATAAGTAACCCTGACCATAAGCACACCGATGATTTTGCAAAAACTGTTGCTGCTGTTGGGTTTCAATACCTTCTGCAATAATCTTAATGTTTAAGTTGCTCGCCAGTCCAAGAATAGCCTGAACGATAGCTTGGTCGTCGGTGTTTTTCTCAAGTTCACTGACAAAGGAGCGGTCAATCTTAAGCTCATCGATAGGCAGTTTCTTCAGATACACCAGTGAACTAAAACCTGTACCGAAATCGTCAATCGACACGGTGATCCCCATTGCTCGAAGCTCGTTGAGTAATACTGAAACGGTATCCAAGCTTTCCACAAACACGCTTTCGGTTAACTCGATAGATAAGTTTGAGCCGGGGAGTTGGTGATCTTCCAATGCGTTTTTAATTTGGTTTAGTAGTGCTAAATCTGACACTTGGCGGCCAGAGATATTAATGGCCAACCTAATGTCCAAATTAGAGGCCTTTAACGCTTCTATAGCATCACAAGCTTCATTAATAAGCCACTCGCCGAAAGGGAAAATGAGTTCACTTTTTTCAGCAAGAGGAATGAACACTTCTGGGGAAATGAACTTGCCTTCCGGCGTTATCCATCTTGCCAAAGCCTCGCATTTAACAATTTTGCCAGTCTCTAAATCGACAATAGGCTGCAAAAAGAGTTTGAGTTCATTGTTTTCGATGGCAGAACGTAGCTGACTCTCAAGCTCGCTAATTGCATGATGTTGTTTGTGTAGTTCTTCACTGTAGGTAAGTGCCACATTGCGACCTTGGTATTTAGCGGCCTGCAAGGCGATGTCAGCACATTGAAGAAGTGATTCGGTTGACGGGCAGTGTCGGGGGAAGTTTGCCTCGCCAATATTTATGCCTAAGTTCGGCTCGCTGCCATTGAGAACGGTATAGGTTTGAGTGAGCTTTTTGACTAGCTGCTCAATATACTCGGCACTGGTAAGTTCGTTAAAGGTATCTTCACGTTTCACCAATGCAAACTCATTACTGCCTATTCTCGCTATAAACCCGCTGTTGCCGACAAAGGTCTGCAGTCGCAGTGCGAACGATTTAAGGATCTCGTCACCCGACTGATAGCTAAGTGATTCATTTATCTTTTTAAAGTCGCATATATCTATTATGAACAACTTGAATGCGATTTCTTCCTGAACCAGTCTTCTTACTGTATCGGTAAACAAATTGCGATTGGCTACCTTTGTTAACGAGTCCATTCCACTGGCAGTTAATACGCTCTCTTCTTTATTGTGGATATGGGTAATATCGGTAAGTAGGTAAACCCAATGGGTTAACTCATCCCCTTGTAATACAGGGTGAATGGTAACCTGAAGCCACACACCATAATCGTCAACAGGTTGCCAATAAAGCTCACCTTGCCAGGGGGCTTTTCGCTGCACTAGTGCGGGAAGAAACGTTGCCGGCGCATCAATATCAGTAAGAAGCTCGTTGACGCGAATAGAGCTTGGCGTTGTGCTATTACAAAGCAGCAATCTATGAGACGCTTTGTTGTCCAGTATCAATCCGCCTTTGTCGTCTAAAATGACAACGCCGGTTTCCAGGTTGTGAATAGCTTGCTGAATGGGCGGAACGAGCTTTTGAAGTCGGGTGTTCTTGCGTAAAACACCGTTTAATTTGTGCCTAATATATTCATGCTGACCTACAATTTCGTGATGGCTTAGCAATAATTCACGCGCGGCTTGCAGCGTTTTACGTTTTTCGTCAAATTGCTCTTCTACGTTTTTAACGACCAGATAGCGAGAACCCGATCCGCTATTAATTGCCAATGCTTCTAAGCGAAGTACTTGGCTCTCATTGTGCTCCGTCCAAAAGCCAGATGAAAGCGTAAATGACGTTTCGCCTTTCCATACTTCGTCGGCATCGAGAAAAAAGTCGTCTAAAAAAATAGAGGGGATATGCTTCTTTTGCAGTTTGTTGTTTTCGTCAATCGTCACAACATTTGCGAGCCATGGAAGTTCTGGCGTTAAGCATTCAATGTCGCTTTCGGAGTTACACCTAAATAGCGCGCAGTTAGTAATGCCCAATGCATTTAATAAATGAATATCCATGGCAATCTCCTACCAAAACGCAATTGTACTGAATAAATTCTCTACATTTTCACCGGTCTTTGCGCTGGTCTTCGTTAGTGAAGCGAATTTTTGAGCGTAAGAATTAAGTTCTTCCTCACTCCAGTGCCAACTTGTGGGGAGATCGGTTTTATTTACGACAAAAAATGCGGGGATATCGGGGTAGTGTTCGCGTGCGAGTTCTAGAATTTCCATGCCTTCAAGCAAGGATTGAGACCGAGTTTGGTCAACTACAATAATGTAGGCGCTTGCGCCGCGAAGGTAGCGAGGGTTGAAGCCACAGTATCTGTCGATACCTTCTAAATCCCAAAGTAGAAGCTGAACCCCGCGTCCGTCTTTATTGACTTGTTTCTTATCTATTTTTACGCCAATAGTGGTCTTGTATTTTTCGGAGAAAATACCTTCAACGAATTGCTTAACCAAGCTTGTTTTGCCAACACCAGTGGGCCCTAAAATACATACTTTTTTCTGTATCACTGCAAAGCTTCCTTACTATTGCTCACTGGATATCAAAACGTTTAACATGACTGAACGCCCCATTGATGCTTTCTGCAATGGTAGCTCTCCTAAGCTTACAGGTATAAGAATATCACTTTCTACGCCAAGTGAAATTAATGAATTCACAACATTCTCTGCTCGTTTTTGACTCAATGCGCGATTTCGTGCGCTTGAGCCTGAATTATCACTGGCACCCATTACAACAATACTGACAACAGTTTTTGTCTTGTCAGCAAGGGTTAACAATTGTTTTATGTCGTTTGCCAGAGGTTCTAATTTTGCTAACTGTACTTCAGAAAGCGCTTCTTGGTTAGTAGCAAAAAGTACATTTTGTGAGGAAACCTTATTAACTAATCGGTTCAATGCGGCTTTCTGGAGCTCAGTATTGTCAATTTGATAGGCTGCTTTGACGTTAAGCGCGGTGGTATCAACGTTAACTGTTGAAATACCAGGAATAGCGTTTATTTGCTGAGTAAAGTTAATTGCGGTTGGGGTGAATACGGTTCCTGAAATAATAAAGCTACGTTCATCCCCTTTTTTAATTAATAGGCTTTCTGATTCGCTGAGTGGATAGTCGCTCACGAGCTTTTCAAGTTTGCGTTCAACCACACTTGGTTTTAAAGAAACAAAGGGTTCTTCAATAACAGTAACTCTTTCTGCATCGACGTTATTATCGCTAAACCATTGTTCGATGCTGGTGGCGACCGGGTCGCGAAGGACTTTAGCGTGCACGTTCCCATTGGAAATATAAGTATCAGTTACTATGATTCCAGGTGGAGGAGGAAGCTCGTGCAAGTCGCTTTTTAAGATGCTTAGCGACAAACGCATAAAAGACAGCACTGCAAGTGCGAAAAAAATCACCAGAAGCACTAGTGCGCCTATTAATCGGTTTGATTTTTTTCCTTCACCCTCTTTTTTTTCGCTTATTAAGCAGTCTGAAAGAATGGTTTCGCAACCGTCGAAGGGCGCATTGTCACCTTCATAAGTGAGCAACGGTTGCTGATAGAACTGATGAAAATCTTCCAACGCCTGTTGAAGTTTTCCGCGTACCTCAGGAGGAATACTGCCCGTAACTGCAGCAACAAGCAGCGCTTGTGGCCCAATTTTTATTAGCAGCGTAAAGTCTTCCGTTTTTATCTCGCCGAGCTCGTTTTCTGACTCGGTACTGGTAACGCCAAACGCATCTGCCACAAAGTCATTAATGGCCACTAGCATTGACGAAATTAAGTCTGCGTCTTTTTCTTTCTCAGGATCTGAAGAAATGCTGTGAAGTAGCGTGCCGGTCTCTCGATGAATGACCAGCAGCTGTTGGACTTGGTATTGGTAAATTTGAGATGCGACAAATTCAGAATACCTGACTCCAGACTGCCAAGCTTTGAATCGCCACGATACGCTTTTGGGACTTAAGCTGTTTTCGATAAGCGCGTTAGTGCGCTCGACAAACTCAACAAGAAATGAAGATACTGCCTTTCTTACAAGCGTGCCAACCAAGGGATAAAGTGTACCAACAATCTTATCGCTATTAGCTTCTATAGAGCGGTGAAGCGACTTCTCTACAAGAGGAACAAGTACTTTGTTAACTGAGCCGTCCTTTGTTTCGCGTTCAAAGAGCGCTTCAGAAACGACGTTTGTCACGATGCCTTTCGCATCGCGATTCAACTTTTCTTGAACGAACTTGTCGTCCTTTCCAATGAGTAGCTCTCTGACTTTGTCCAGAGAGTTGTCAGATAGCTCCGACGGCGGCACTTTTTCAGTCATTAATTAATGATCTGTAGCGAGGTTGGTGGCCATAGTCGAAAGTAAGTTTGCCAACGTTTTTCTATCGGTTTTACTTTCTGAAAGCTCACTGGTAACCTGCTGAAGCTTTTCTAGCAGCTCTTGGTGACGCTTACTAAATAAATTATCAAGCGACTCTAGTTCTTTAACCACATGAGCTTCCAATGCATCGTTGTCGTTCTTTGCAGCAGTTTCCGCTATCTCCAATTCACTTTGCAATTTGTCAGTGGTGTTTTGAAGTTGCTCTTGCACGTTACTGTGGTTGTCGTTAGCACTGGCCAACTGATTCGATAATTCTGTGATCTGTTGGTCAATAAGCTTACGTATATCGTTAAACTGATTATCAAGATGCGTATTCAGTTTAGAGAAGCTGTCGTTGACCCGTGACTCCAACGCAGAAAGATCTGCACGGAAAGCACGGTTTGTTTGACCAAACAGAATTTCTCTAAGTTGAGCAAGTTCGTCTGCTGGTTTGGGCGCGCCTTCAGTTTGAGTTACGTCTTGCGCTTGCTGATCCTTCGGCTTCTTGTCCGCCATAAAATGTCTCCGGAAGGCGCAGTTCTTTGCGTTGAACACGCTAATGAGCTGCAATCACATTTTTGTCTGTGCTAATAATTATGGTTATTACTTTATACAATAGCCGCTAATCGTGAACTTTGAAATACGCTAAAAGCATAATAGTGGCAAATACCTACAAAAATCCTTATACAAAAAACGTTATCTTTTCAGTAAGTTGAATAATCTATGAAGATTTACTTATGCGTTCTACGATTTGAGCTGTTTTTTGAGGCTGGAATAGGCCTATCAAATAATGGCAAGCGACATTGTTTTTTTATTGAACATAGGTACTATACGCCGCTCGCGCGTACGCGAGGTATATGAGTAATAACTGTGTCTGAGGTTCCTGTCGTGTCTATCACTCCGCTAAATCGTAAATTCTCTGTCGCTCCAATGCTGGATTGGACAGACCGCCATTGTCGCTACTTTTTACGATTAATGTCTAAGCACACACTTCTCTATACAGAAATGGTAACCACAGGCGCGATCATTTACGGCAAGGGTGACTATCTGGGTTACAACCAAGAGGAACATCCTGTTGCTGTTCAACTGGGCGGAAGCGATCCGTCTGACATGGCCAAGTGTGCTGAGCTATCACAAGCGCGCGGTTATGATGAAGTTAACATAAACGTAGGTTGTCCAAGTGATCGAGTTAAGAACGGTAGCTTCGGTGCCTGCTTAATGGCCCAGCCAGAGGTGGTCGCAAGTTGTGTCAAAGCCATGCAGGCTGCGGTAGATATTCCCGTTACCGTAAAGTGCCGTATTGGCATTGATGATATGGACGAAGATGAAGACTTCGCTCGTTTCATCGATACCGTGGCAGATGCCGGATGCGATACCTTTATTGTTCACGCAAGGAAAGCGTGGCTACAGGGATTGAGCCCAAAAGAAAATCGCGAAATTCCGCCGTTAAACTATCCGCGGGTTCATAGACTGAAACAGGCTCGCCCTGAATTATCTATTAGCATAAATGGTGGGGTTAAAACGCTAGAAGAAACCCAGCAACAGCTAGAACTTGTTGATGGCGTTATGGTAGGGCGAGAGGTTAACGCCAACCCTTACATTATGGCTACCGTAGATAAAGAGATTTTCGGAGATACTGAAGCTCAGAGCATGTCACGCCGAGAAATTGTGCTAAAAATGCAGCAGTATATTGAACGCCAAGACGATCCCTATTTCAAACCCTGGCATGCAGCTCGGCATATTTTGGGTCTTTATCAAGGGCAAGCGGGTGGACGCATTTGGCGTAGATACTTAAGCCAAAATGGAACAGGAAAAAATCCAGATCCCAATCTGCTGTTAAATGCGCTAGACGCTGTAGAAAGTGCCCAAAAGGAAGTCGCTGCGTTTAATAGTCAAAAAGACTAACGATTTAGTAATTTTGACCAAAGTTTAATATTTGTTCAATTGTTAAAAGCTCGCTGTCTCGCGAGCTTTTTTATTTAAATTTATATATATCAATGTTTTAAGTGTTTTTAAAGGAGTTGGCACAGCTCTCGCAATCCTCTAAGTATCGCAACAACGGCGTGTTGTTGCACTGACTAACTTCAGAGGGAAATTATGAAAACTTCACTAATCGCAGCAACTTTACTGACAGCAAGCATGGCAAGCAGCGTAGCAAATGCAGAAGAGTCAGTGCTTCAAACGTTTTTAACTAATGTGGTTTCAAACGCAGTGGCTACCACATCACAGGAAATTAAGGCTGACGTATACCAAGCAGTAGCAAACGCAACGTATCACTTTGAGCTAAGCCCACAAGAAGTGCGCGGAAGTGGTAAGGTCAGCGTGACTGATTTAGTTGTTGCTACCCCGTCTGAAGGTAGTTCTACAGAACAAGATGCCGACTAATTCGATATTGGTATCTAGCAAAAGCGCCGAAAGGCGCTTTTTTTGTGCGTGTAGCACAGTGACTTAAACATTAAAAACGCAAAAAACAGGGGTGGTCAATTTAACAAATTTGTTGGTTAAATACGCTAAAAAATTGTATTTGGTTGCTTGGTGAACAGTTGACAATTTCCGGAATTAAATTAAAGTCCTTTAAAAACAGTGCTTTAAATAAGTGGCATGGTGATTGTAATAGTTAGAGTGTTGAGGAGAACTCAGTCAGCGGTAACCAGCGGTCAGCGTAACTAAGAATAAGTGCTGGAAACCACAACACTACTTTTAACGGAGAAATAATCATGGGTATGTTTTCGCGCATTAACGATATTGTTCAAGCAAACATCAACGCAATGTTAGATAAAGCGGAAGATCCTGAAAAAATCATTCGTTTGATTATTCAAGAAATGGAAGAAACCTTAGTTGAGGTTCGCACTGATGCAGCGCGCTTTATTGCTCAGCAGAAAACCCTTGCACGCCATATGGCATCAGCAAACAAAGAAGTGGAAGGGTGGCAACACAAAGCACAGATCGCAATGAATAATGACAAAGAGTCATTGGCTAAAGCCGCACTAATCGAAAAACAAAAGTATGTTGCAAAGCTAGCTTCTCTTGAAGAACAAGAAGCGCATATTGCACAGAGTATCGAAAAAATCCAAGGCGATACTGCGCGTCTGAACAGTAAGTTAGCCGAAGCAAAAGCCAAGCAAAAAATGCTGGTTCAACGCAAGCATTCAGCGCAAACACGCTTAAAAGTGAAGCAAGCTGATCACGAAGGAAAAATTGATGATGCCATGATGCGCTTTGAGAGTTACGAGCAGCGCATTGATCATCTAGAAGCGCAAGTTGATGCGTACGACCTAACAAAGTCGAATGAAGCAACGTCACTGCAGGCCGAGTTCGATGCAATGGAAGCAGATGAAGCTATCGAAAAGGAATTGGCTGAACTTAAGAAGAAGAAGGTCGCGTAGGCGACCTTGAGAGCCGCAGCCCGCATTGTAGATATCGAAGTAAGCATTTTTGGAGAAGATGATGAAAGTACCATCACAAAAACGAATTTATAGAGACCTTGATTCTGGAATCATTTCAGGTGTGTGTGCAGGAGTTGCACGTTATTTTGATATAGATGCAGTATGGGTTAGAGCGGCAGCTGTAGCAGGCTTGTTCATCGCTACGCCTATTACGCTAGTGGCTTATATTGCAGCCGTTATCTTACTACCGAGATTAGTGTAATGAAAAACTTTCTGATTGCATTGGTCATCGCCATTATTTTGGTAAATTGTTTAGGCAGCTTAGTAGATAGCTGGTTGGGTATGCACTTAATCATGTCAGATGAATTACTAAGTCCTTGGGAAAACGTAGCAGTGTTATCGCTAGTCGGCGTAGTCCTCGCTATCGTTGGTTTCGTTGTTGCTGTAAGCGTTATGGGCACAATTCTTTTAGCGCTAGGCGCAGGATTTCTAGCATTATTAGTGGTGGGAGTAAGTGCATTTTGGCCAATTATACTTATCGCGATAGCGCTATATGCTTTGAAAAATCGAAACTCTGCCGCTTATAAGCAGCAAAATGACCGAAATATGCACCATAATGTATAATCATCATAATTTTATTTAAGTTGTGTTAACGTAGTAAAAGATGGTGATATAAAGACGACCGTCACAAAGGTTTCGCATTTTTCACATAGTATTAAGACTACAAATAGCTGACCTCCGTCGGCTATTTGTTATTTAAAAGGAAGGTTGGTGTTATATGAGACAATCTATTAACTCAAAACGGATAGCGATTGTCGCTGTAGTGATAGTTTTACTTTTCTGGCTAATAGGATGGTATTGGAGCCTATCCCCAGACACGTTTGATGTTAGACAACGTTTAAAGCAAAACTCGCCTGTTGAGAATCCAACTAATATTGCGGGTTACACATTAACAACAACCATGATTGATGTGTCGGAAACCTTACTTGATAAGCCTGGTGGATATCTTTCTAACGATATTACGCCTCCTGGCATCTTTTTAGATAACATGCCCGCATGGGAATTCGGTGCGCTGGAAATGGTGCGAGACCTTGCACTCTCTATGCGTAAAGACTTCAGCCGCTCTCAATCCCAATCTATTGAAAATCCATACCTTACAAAAGCTCACCCTAAGTTTAATATGGATCACAAAAGCTGGGCGTTGCCTTCTTCTGAATCGAGTTACTCTGACGGTATAGAGCTTCTAAAAAAATACCGTGACGAGCTAGCGAATACCCGAAACACCGACAGTCAGTTTTATACTCGCGCAGACAACTTGCGCGAATGGTTGAAACAGGTAGAAAAACGGTTGGGCAGTTATTCACAAAGACTTAGTGCCAGCGTAGGATCGGCTAGATTGAACACTGACCTGGCGGGCGACTCGAATGCAAAGCAGTCTTCTCCTGTAGCCAGCCAGCGTGTAGTTAAAACGAGTTGGTGGAAACTAGACGATAATTTCTATGAGGCACGCGGTGCTACGTGGGCTTTACTTCACTTTCTAAAAGCCGTGGAAATTGAATTTTACGACGTATTGGAAGATAAGAATGCATTGGTTAGTCTTCAGCAAATTATTCGTGAACTGGAAGCGACACAGCAGTCGGTATTCAGTCCGATGATTTTAAATGGTAGTGGATTTGGCATGTTAGCGAACCATTCTTTGGTAATGGCAAACTATATTTCTCGTGCAAACGCTGCTTTAATTGAACTTTCAGAACTTCTTAATCAAGGATAATTAATGAAAAAGGGTCTTATAGCTGCCGCATTGGGATGCACATTAGTTTCAGTTTCATCTCATGCAGACACTATCGCAGGCGTATATGTTGGAGCTCAAGTATGGCAAACCGACACGCAGGGCGGTTTTGCTGATAGCAACAACACCGCTGACTTTAACTTTGATGATGAGACCAATACGGCGCTATACATTGCCTTTGAGCATCCTGTACCGTTTTTACCTAATGTAAAAGTAAATCACACGACATTAGATAACTCGGGCACCACAACGCTTCAGTCTGAATTCACTTTCGACGGTGAATTATTTACTGAAAGCACCACGGTTAATACAGATGTAGAGCTTGATGCTACAGATTTCATTTTGTACTACGAGTTATTTGATAACGATCTAGTGAGCTTTGACTTAGGTGTTAATGCAAAGTACATCGACGGCGCACTGTTCGTTGTGGATAGAGCGAGTGACACAAGCGGATCTGCAGAATTCTCTGGTATTGTTCCAATGGCTTACTCAAAGGTTCAGCTAGGTTTACCGTTTACAGGTTTATCAGCATACTTTGAAGGAAGCTATTTGTCGTTCGACGACCATGAGCTTAGTGATTATCAAGCTGCAATTCAGTACTCGTTTATTGAAAGTTTAGCGGTCGATATGACGCTTCAGGTGGGTTACAGAAATGTAACGGTAGATATTGAAGACCTTGATGATGTGTACGCTGATATGGAATTCGATGGTGTATTCGCAGGGCTAGAACTTCACTTCTAAGCCTCAACTACGGATTTTAAAGGGCGGGGCTGCGATTGCAGCCTCGCCCTTTTTTATTGCTTCTCGCCCAAATTCAATTGTGTTATTACCTATTCGCACAGTCATTAGCACTTTCAGTAATAAAAAAGTTTCATTTATTCTTTTCTCTTCTTGAAGAAAGCCGTTAGCCTTAGCGCCATTGATAAAAGGCTAAAAGACTATGTCACAAGATTCTAATTCGAACTCAGCGCCAGGCGCGGTATTAAACGAACAGCAGTGGAATGCAATAACGCAAGCCATTGCAGGCTTAAATCGTGATCAACTTACTTGGGTAAGTGGTTATGCTGCGGGCATGGCTGCTGCACAAGGTGGTTCGGTTGCACCAATGATGCAAGGCACTCCTGCAGTAGCGGGTGACGCGCCAACGCTTACTATTTTGTACGGTTCACAAACCGGTAATGCGAAAGGTGTTGCAGCGCAGTGTCAAGCGAAAGCAGAAGAAGCGGGCTTTAATAGCAAGCTGGTTAGCATGGCAGATTACAAGCCACGTAACTTGAAAGCAGAAACTCACGTTGCGGTATTTGTTAGTACCCATGGTGAAGGTGATGCACCAGACGATGCTATTGAGCTACATGAATTCTTGGCTGGCAAAAAAGCCCCGAAGCTTGCTGATACCAATTATGCAGTTTTGGGTTTAGGTGACAGTAGTTACGAGTTTTTCTGCCAAACGGGTAAAGACTTTGATGAACGCTTAGGTAAGCTTGGCGGTAAAGCTATTGTAGAGCGTCTGGACTGCGACGTTGATTATGAAGCGGAAGCCGAAGCATGGCTGAACAAGCTCATCGACTCGCTAAAAGACGATTTTAATGCAGCTCCGCAAGCAGCGGTAGCGGTGCAAACTGGCGCGGCAGTGCAGGGTGTTGCAGCGCAAACTTACACCAAGAAAGCGCCGTTTAAAGCGACCTTAATTGACGCACAAAAAATCACAGGTCGTGATTCTGTTAAAGATATACGCCATATTGAAATAAGCCTTGAAGATAGCGGAATTACCTACAAGCCAGGTGATGCGCTTGGTGTATGGTTTAAAAATGCAGCATCTTTAGTGTCGGAGCTTATTAGTATCTTGTCACTAAACGGCAATACAGAAGTTTCTGTGGCAGACGCGACCATGTCACTCACCGAAGCATTAACTTCGAAGCTTGAATTAACCTTAAGTTACCCTAATTTCATTAAGTCATATCAAGAGGCGACAGGCTCTGAATCATTGGCTACATTGATGGAAGATAAAGCGCAGCTGCGTACCTACATGGCCGAACGTCAAATTATTGATATTGTGCGCGACCATCCGGGTAAGTTGTCTGAACAACAGCTTGTAGATGCTTTGCGACCGCTAACGCCTCGCTTGTACTCGATAGCTTCAAGCCAAGCCGAAGTGGAAGAAGAAGTACATTTAACCGTAGCTCACGTTGACTATGAAGCGTTTGGACATCGTCATCAAGGCGGCGCATCTGGCTTTTTGTGTGAATATCTAGAAGAAAATGGCGACGTAGAAGTGTTCGTAGAAAGTAACGATAACTTCCGTTTGCCCGCTGATCCAAATACGCCAGTGATCATGGTCGGCCCGGGTACGGGTATTGCTCCGTTTAGATCGTTCATGCAAGAGCGTGACGTACAAGGCGCAGAAGGCAAAAACTGGTTGTTCTTTGGCAACCCACATTTCACGCAAGATTTTCTGTATCAGGTGGAATGGCAAGGCTACGTTAAAGAAGGCCTGCTAGACAAAATTACGCTGGCATTTTCTCGTGACCAAGAAGAAAAAGTATATGTTCAGCACCGTTTATTAGAAAACGGTAAAGAGGTGTATGAATGGCTAGAGCAGGGCGCACACTTCTATATGTGTGGCGATGCAATGCATATGGCGAAAGATGTAGAGAACGCCTTAATTAGTATTGTGCAAGAGCACGGCGGTAAATCTGAAGCCGATGCAAAAGCCTATGTTGTAGAGTTACGTAAAGCGAAACGTTATCAGAAGGATGTCTATTAATGAGTAACGAAAAATCACCATTTATCGTTGAGGGCAAACTGGCTGACAACGAGCGCTTAAAGCGTGAAAGTAATAATTTGCGTGGCACCATCACTACCGATCTTAAAGATGATCTTACTGGTGGTTTCACCGCTGATAACTTCCAGCTTATTCGCTTTCACGGTATGTACCAACAAGACGATCGTGATATTCGCGCTGAGCGTGCAAAGCAGAAACTTGAGCCGCTTCACAATGTGATGTTGCGTGCCCGTTTACCTGGTGGTGTTATTACGCCTGACCAATGGTTAGCGATTGATAAGTTTGCAGCCGATCACACCATGTACGGCAGCATTCGTTTAACAACCCGTCAAACTTTCCAGTTTCACGGTGTGTTAAAGCCTAAGATTAAGTCCATGCACCAAATGCTAAACAAGGTAGGCATCGACTCTATTGCTACGGCAGGCGACGTAAACCGAAACGTACTATGTACGTCAAATCCGGTTGAATCTGAGCTTCACCTTCAGGCATTTGAATGGGCGAAGAAGATAAGTGAACACTTACTACCTAAAACCCGCGCGTATGCTGAAATTTGGTTAGACGGTGAAAAAGTTGAAACGACTGAAAAACCTGTAGAGCCTATTTTGGGTGATAACTATTTACCGCGTAAATTTAAAACGACGGTGGTGATTCCTCCGCAAAACGATGTAGATGTTCACGCGAATGATCTTAACTTTGTTGCGATTGCTGAAAATGGACAGCTAGTTGGCTTTAACGTACTTGTCGGTGGTGGTCTTGCAATGACTCACGGCGACAAGAGCACGTACCCGCGTAAAGCCTCTGATTTCGGATTTATTCCGCTTGAAAGCACGCTAGACGTTGCCGCAGCGGTTGTAACAACTCAGCGTGATTGGGGGAACCGTGTTAATCGTAAGAACGCGAAAACCAAATATACGTTAGAGCGTGTTGGGGTAGACAACTTCAAGGCTGAAGTTGAAAAACGCGCAGGAGTGACTTTCCAAGACAGCCGTGCGTATGAATTTACGGGCCGTGGCGATCGCTTTGGCTGGGTTGAAGGTATTGACGGCAAATATCACCTGACCGTATTTATTGAGAACGGCCGTATTTTAGATTACCCAGGTAAAACGCTAAAAACAGGCTGTGCCGAAATTGCGAAGGTCCACAAAGGTGATTTCCGCTTAACGGCAAACCAGAATTTGATTATTGCCGGTGTAGCGCCGCAAGACAAAGACAAAATTGAAGCATTAGCCCGCGAACATGGCTTAATAGCGCCATCGATTTCTAACCAGCGACTTGACTCAATGGCCTGTGTTGCATTGCCAACCTGTCCGTTAGCCATGGCAGAAGCTGAGCGCTACTTGCCAGATGCCGTTACAGAGCTAGAAGGTTTACTTGCCAAACACGGATTGGAAGAAGATAGCGTAATCTTCCGTGTAACAGGCTGCCCGAATGGCTGTGGTCGCGCGATGTTGTCTGAGGTTGGCTTAGTAGGTAAGGGCCCAGGCAAATACAATTTGCATTTGGGTGGAAACCGAGAAGGTACACGTATTCCACGTATGTATCGAGAAAACATAAGCGAACAGGAAATCATGGCAGAACTAGATTCACTGTTTGGCCAGTGGGCCAAAGATCGTGAAGCGGGTGAAGCCTTTGGTGATTACGTTGTTCGCGCTGGTGTTGTAAAACCAGTAGTAGACTCCGCACGGGATTTCTATGACGAATAATACAGCGATTAAGCAGCAACCACTAACGCTTGATATCAGTAAGGAAGCCCTTGCTGATATCAATGAAACGTTAGAGAAAATGACAGCGCAGGAGCGAGTAGCTTGGGCGCTGGACAACTTGCCTGATGCTCATATTGTGTCTTCAAGCTTTGGAGCACAATCGGCGGTTATGCTGCATATGCTTACCCAAGCACAACCGGATATTCCTGTTGTGCTTACCGACACAGGTTATCTTTTTCCTGAGACGTATAAGTTCATTGATGAGCTTGTAGAAAAGCTCAATTTAAATTTGCATGTGTACAGCGCAGAGATGTCTTCTGCGTGGCAGGAAGCGCGCTTTGGCAGACTTTGGGAACAAGGCATCGAAGGTATTGAGAAATACAATAAGATGAACAAAGTTGAGCCAATGCAGCGCGCTTTACGTGACCTGAAAGCAGGTACGTGGTTTGCAGGTTTGCGTAGAAGCCAATCAGATACCAGGGGAAAGCTTCCTGTTCTACAAAAAGTAGGGCAGCAGTTTAAACTTTACCCGATCATTGATTGGAGCAACAAAGACTTACATTACTACCTGAAAGATAACGACTTGTCTTATCATCCGCTTTGGGAGCAAGGGTATGTATCCATCGGTGATTGGCATACCACGCAGTCGCTCCAGGAAGGAATGAGTGAGCAAGACACGCGCTTCTTTGGTTTGAAACGCGAGTGTGGATTGCACGAGTTTGGTGACGGTATTTAACTTACGTTAAATACCTCGCCTAACACCAACTTAATGCTGGTTAAATACGCTTCATTAGGCGACTTAGTCACTAATTTATACAGCTCACTGCCGACCGAAGTGAACTTGTAATACACCAATGCAACCCCCGACGTTTTACTGGTTAATGAAATATTTTCATTTACGCATCGCCAGGTTACTTGCTGACCTTCATTGTATTCGGCGCTTTCAATTTCGCTGGTATAAATCAACTTCATCTCTTGCAAAGACAACAGATCAGGGTAACTCAACCCCACGTTGGCTAAGTTAATTTGCTCAGGAACAGGGCGTCTCAATAGTGAAAGCAAGCCTTTGCGTTTGTGATACCCCACAAGAATACGCGGGACCGCATCGTTATTTCTTCTACTCGCAACATTGACAGCCTTATTGAATACTTGTGCATCCCTGTGCGTTAGCGTCTTTAATAGCTGCAATGTACGAAGGGAAAAACTGCCCGGGCGAGCCACCTCAACGGCAAAAATCTTTCCCCATAATTCCTGCATGGGCGGGCTGTAAATTTCCTCAGCCATGGTACTAAATGCGAAAAACCAGTCGGGATCAAGATTATCGCTAGTTTGTTCGTTGATCGTCACATTTAATGCTATATTTAATACAGCTTGAAGATTGCTCGCTTTTTGGGTTTCTAGTATTTGTTTTCTTCTTTCTAGTGCATGCTTTTGCTTTTTAGGATCAGGGGACATCATAGAGGGGCTTATACCCACTCTGGCAAACCAGGAAAGCATGCGTTGGCGACTAGCATCGGTTTTCACTGCGTTGCTGGCCGCTTTTTCAGCCGCAGGCGATTCGGCTGTCACCTTTACAGTCTTCTCTTCCGTTTCCTGTGGTTTTTTTACCTCAGGGGAAAAGTGCTGGGATGTAATCTTCATAAATGCTTAAATGATCGAATGTAAAATGGCATGTAACATGAGAGCACTATTGCATTGCGTAACCCATTTATCAATGTAATCGTTGCCTTAATACAATGAGTAGCGCATTCTTGTTTTGTTTGTATCGAGGAAATGAGCGGTAATGTCGGCAATGGATTACGATAACGACGAATTAATTTTTTTAGATGATGATGGTTCAGTTGAAGAGCAAACCTTATTGGGCAAAGACTGGAACATTCTTATTGTCGATGACGATGAAGAGATTCACACCGTAACGCGTCTCGCGCTATCTGATCTCATCGTAAACGATCGCAAATTAAACTTTATCCACGCTTATTCAGCAAAACAAGCCAAAGAAATGCTGCACGAATATGGCAACAGCATTGCCATAATTTTACTTGATGTCGTCATGGAGACTGATGACGCGGGTTTTGATGTTGTTAAATACATCCGCGAAGACATGAAGTTAGTTGAACCTCGAATTATCTTACGTACGGGCCAGCCCGGCTACGCTCCTGAAGAGCAAGTCATTAAAGTTTACGATATCAATGACTATAAAACCAAAACAGAACTTACTCGCGCCAAATTACTAACTACTATCATTTCCTCACTACGCTCTTATCAGCAAATTGTAACGATTAGTCAAAGCCGTGCTGGTTTAGAGAAAATAATCACCTCTTCAGCGAACTTGTTTGAAGAACATTCGGTGAAAGAGTTTTGCGAAGGTGTAGTTACTCAGATTAGTTCGCTTATTGGTTTAGATTCCGAAGGTTTATTGTGCGCAAGAGCGGGTTCTTTGCTAGACCAAGAGGACGAAGAGGTTTACGTGCTTGGCGCTGCGGGTGAGTATGCGAAATTTATAAACCAGCCTGTGTTCACGCTTAAAAACCTTGAAATTGAAGAAAACATTAGTCGGTGCCTACGTCTTAAAAAGCACATTTTTGAGCCCAGTTGCTCTGTGCTGTATATCAGCCGCGCTGGTTTTGAAGCTGCCGTATTTGTTCGACAAACCCACGAGATTAGTGAGCTAGACAAGCACTTACTTGAGGTTTTTCTATCCAGTATTTCAGTGGGATACGAAAACGTTAATCTTTTCCATGAATTAAGAAATGCGGCGTTCAGAGACTGGTTAACCCGTCTGCCAAACCGCAATGAGTTTATCAATATGCTCGATAAACCTCATTTGTTTGCCGGAGAAAACTATAGCGTAGCTCTTATCGACGTAAATCACTTTTCCGATATAAATGATGGTTTAGGGCAAGAAGTCGGCAATGAATTGTTGCGAGCTATAAGCGCTCGCTTTCAATCTTCTTTCGACAGCATAGTGAAAAAAGGCCGCATAGGTGCTGATGTATTTGGTCTTATTGGTCCTGACGATTTGGTATGCCCCAAAACCATCAACAACATTTTCCAATCTTCATTTCAGGTAGGTGATCACACCCTTCCGGTGAATATAACACTTGGATTGTGCAAGTTAGACAATAAACGCCACATCGGCATTGAGATTTTAAAGCGCACGAATATTGCGTTAAACCGTGCTAAGAAAAATCTGACAGATAACTTCGAATATTACGCCAAAGATATTGAAGATCAGACGACTTGGCGCTTAGATATGATTCGCCAACTCCGAAGCGACTTTGCAGCAAGAAAGCTGGAGCTGTGGTTTCAGCCGCAAGTGGACTTACTGAATGAAAAAGTTGTTGGCATGGAAGGCTTACTACGCTGGCCCAATGGTGAAGGGGGATACATTTCTCCCGCTGTGTTTGTACCACTTGCTGAGTATTCAGGTCTTATCGCTGATATCGGTGAATGGGTGCTAGAAGAGTCATGCCGTCGTCTTCAGGAATTGAAAGAAAAAGGCTACGGCCATCTAAGAGTTGCCGTTAACATCTCTATTCCGCAATTCCGTGATAGGTTATTTGTAGAAAAAGTTAAGCAGGCACTATCTAACGCCAACTGCGACCCAAGCCTGTTAGAGCTAGAAATAACAGAAAGTGTGGTCATGGATGAGCCGCAAATTGTAATAGATGCATTGCGTTCGTTAAAAGAATTTGGCGTTAAAATAGCCATTGATGACTTTGGAACAGGCTTTTCCTCCATGAGTTATCTACAGCAGCTTCCGTTAGATCGATTGAAGGTCGATCGTTCTTTTGTCAAAGACATTAAACCGGGTGCAAGCGCAGTGCTTGCTGAGACCATTGTGACTTTGGGGAACAAGCTAGGCTTATTGACTATTGCCGAAGGCGTAGAAAAAAGAGAGCAGGCGAGTTACATGATAAAGCTTGGATGTGACGAAGCACAGGGCTACTTGTACGCGAAGCCTATGCCGTTCGATGCGCTTTTAGCGTTTCTTGAAGAGCACGACTAAACTTTTAATACAGATTCGACAGTGTCTCGCAACTTGGGAAGGATATCTAATTCAAACCAAGGGTTTTTAGCGAGCCACCTGTTGTTTCTTCCTGACGGGTGGGGCAGTACGAAATGTGTTTCAGTCGGACTGCGTACAGCTTCAGTTAACGTTTTGTGTTGCGGTAAATAATACTGTTGCGAGTAACGTCCCACGTAAAGCGTTACTTCAGGTTTTAAATGAAGAAGAAAGTCATTATGCCAAGCGGGAGCACATTCTTTTCTTGGCGGGGCATCGGCTCCATTTTTATAACCTGGAAAGCAGAAGCCCATTGGCAGCACCGAAATTAAGCGTGGGTTATAAAAGGCCTCTCTCGAGACAGACAACCAATCGCGTAACCGATCTCCGCTAGGATCATCAAACGCAATGTTGCGTTCATGAGCTTTCAACCCCGGTGCTTGCCCAATAATAAGCACTTTAGTTGATGGTGCAGTGCTAAATATGGGGTTGGGTTGATGCGGTAGGTGAGGGGCACACAGTCTACAATTTCTCGCTTTAACCACCAGTGCATCGTGGCCTTTCACATTTTTCTCCAAATATTTCTCTTTGTCATACTTTTGTCACAAAACTATGATCTCAGTTTGACTATCTTATGTATATACAGTATGTTTAATGGTAACAGTAGTAGACTGTAACACAGGAGAAGAAACATGCGTAAAGTAGTACTAACCCTAGCTCTATCAGCGGCCTTTGGTATTGCGCATGCGGAATCTGGTGATAACCAGCTTTTCGATTGCATGGATGCGAAAACATTCGAAATGAATAACCAATGTATGTCTGACAAAATCGGCAATAACATTCGTTTCCGTGATGCACAAGCAAAGTTGATCGACATTGCAAGCGATAGTCAGGGTGACTACGCCATTGCAACAATGACGTTCGATCAAGAAAATATGCACATCGACATCGTAGCACATAAAGATTCGCTTAACGCGCTTGCTGCGAACCGTAACTAATTTCTTAGTTAACGCATATTAAGCCGGCGACAATCTCGCCGGCTTTTTTGTGTCCGTTAGAAAATTCTATTAAGTCCATTAATAGCAGCAACTCGATAAGCTTCTGCCATGGTTGGATAGTTAAACGTAGTGTTAACGAAGTAATCTATGGTATTGCCTTCGCCCTTTTGCTGCATGATCGCTTGGCCGATGTGAACAATCTCGGAGGCACGTTCACCGAAACAATGAATGCCTAAGATTTCTTTAGTTTCGCGATGAAACAAGATTTTCAGGCTTCCTGTCTGCGTTGACGCGATTTGGGCTCTGGCCAAATGTTTGAACTGAGCTCTTCCCACTTCATAAGGCACTTTTGCTGCAGTAAGCTCTTGCTCCGTTTTACCAACAGAACTTATTTCTGGGATGGTGTATATGCCTGACGGAATATCTTCTACCAATGCCGAATGTGTTTTTATGCCAAGCATAGCTTCAGCGGCAAAGCGACCTTGGTTATAAGCCGCAGATGCTAAACTTGGATAGCCAATGACATCGCCGACTGCAAATACATTGTCTACGTCAGTTTGATAATTTTCATTAACCTTGAGTTGGCCTCTGCCATCGGCTTTTAAACCAATATTCTCGAGTTTAAGTGTATCTGTATTACCCGTTCTTCCGTTAGCAAACAAGAGACAATCTGCGCGCATACGCTTGCCCGACTCTAAGTTTAAAATAACCGAGTCATCGGTAGCTTCAACCGAAGAATAGGCTTCATTGTGCCGGATGAGTACGCCATTGTTCCACAGGTGATAACTGAGTGCGTCTGATATCTCGTCATCAAGAAATGACAGTAAGCGATCGCGCATGTTAACGAGGTCAACTTTTACGCCTAGTCCTCTGAAAATACTGGCATATTCAGAGCCAATGACCCCAGCGCCATAGATAATTATTGATTTGGGATCGTGATCTAAAGATAGGATAGTGTCTGAGTTATAAATACGCGGGTGATTAAAGTCGATGTCTTTAGGACAATAAGGACGTGACCCTGTGGCAATAGCAATTTGGCCAGCAGTGACTGTATCTTTAGAGCCATCTTTACGGGTTATCTCTAACGTATGCGCATCTACGAAACTGGCTTCGCCGTGAAATAGCGTCACACGATTTCTGTCGTAGAAAGAAGAGCGAAGTCTAGTTTGGCTTTTTACCACACCGCTAGCATGGCGCATGATGTCTGAAAACGTAAGGCTTTTACTTAAGTGGTTGTCGGCAAACAAGGGAGAAGAGTTATATTCAATAAGACGACTTACTGAGTGACGAAGCGCTTTCGATGGAATGGTTCCCCAATGGGTACAACCCCCTCCCACTGCCTCGTAGCGCTCAACAACCGCCACTTTTTTTCCGGCTTTGGCAAGCTGCATTGCAACGCCTTCACCACCAGGACCTGTGCCAATAACGATAGCGTCGTAATGATACGACGGGGCTTTGGTTTTTTGCTTCGTTGCCATCTTACTTTCCCATGTTGTTACTTTTGTAATGCGATGTCACCACTAGGTTAGCCGTAATACAAAATGAATGATTCTGGTTTTAGTATAACGACCTTATCCAACTATAGAATAAAAAAAAACCACATAAGCAGACACTTATGTGGTTTTTAGCGTTCAAACGTATAAAAGAGGGCGTTAATTTACGCCATTTGCAATGACAAACTATGTAACTGTGTCCATTTCTCTTTCTGTACAGCAAATGCGTGTTTCAGCTCTTTGTACTTGTATGCAAGCTCAAGCCCTTCGATACTGCGCTTTAGGGTGCGTTGTTTAACGCGCATAACACGTTTTTTCGTGGCGTAGTATTCACTCATGCGCTGCATTAACAAGTCGTATTCTTCTTGAATGGTATGCATCATCTCTTCAGCATTAGGCAGTAGCGATACTTTTTCACTTGCTCTTTGCAGCTGCATTGCTGCTAACGCTTTCTCGATGCGCTCTTCTGGCACTTTGCGAAGGTTGGATGTCAGACCTACCAGTGATAATCCCTTAATAAGCCATTTTGTAGGATCAAACTGATACCAGCGAATGCCATTACGATAGTCGTACTCAAAGATGTGATGGTAATTGTGATAACCTTCACCAAAGGTAAAAAACGCAAGAATACCGTTATCTCGTGCTGTGTTCTTATCGGTGTAAGGCTGGCTACCCCAGAAATGAGCAAGAGAATTGATAAAGAAGGTTACGTGATGCACTAGCACCAGGCGAAGTACACCGGCTACCAAGATCATGCCTAATACGTCACCATTTAAATAGCCCAGCAGACCTGTGATACCAAAGTTAGCGGCCAGCACGATGGGCAAATAGTAGTTATGCTGCCACATCACCACTTTATCTTTTTGAAGATCTTTACAGTTACTATAGTCATCGTATCGTTTGGCCTGATACTCACGCAACATCCAGCCGATATGCGCAAACCAAAGCCCTTTCTTCGCAGAGTAGGGGTCTTTGTCGTTATCATCAACATGACGATGATGAACGCGATGATCTGACGACCAGTGCAAAATACTATTTTGCAGCGCCATAGCGCCACCAATCGCAAGGATCACACGAACTACCACATTGGCGTCGTAAGTTTTATGCGACCATAAGCGGTGATAGCCGGCAGTTATAGACATACCGGTGAAGTAAAATAGGAATATAGCCGCACCGATTTCTGCCCAATCGATGCCTTGATACGCCACCCAGAGCGGCACACCAATAAACGCAATTGCGCCAGATATAATAAATACCAGCACATTAGTAAGGATAAGAGGAGGTTTTTTCATTTTATACAACTTGGCTTACAACTGTTCGCTAATTTATCGTTTTACGAGGCTTCAGGCAAGCAAAACCCAGATTAGTTCTGCTTACATGTGTAAAGTTTAATTATAGTAAAGCTACGCTGAAGCGCTCGTTAATTGTGGCTTTTTCTGCTTAATGCTTGTTTATAAAAGAGATGATTCTGTTTCTCTTTCCCCACCGGTGCGTGTTGCGATAAACTACACATGCTAGTCTTTGATGTACGAAGTTTGATTGCGTTAATGGCTATACAGATGACGTAAGGGCTTCAACCCCAAGCGCTAAAAATCATCAAGCCGTTCAGAGCTAATCAACCAATGGTGCGAATGTGAGTCGACAAGAACAGAAATTAAAAACCCGCCAAAATATCATTCATGCTGCGTTTTCTTTGCTCGATGAAAACCGCAGCCTATCGGCAATCAGCTTGCGTGAAGTTGCCCGAGAGGCAGGTATAGCACCTACGTCTTTTTATCGACACTTCAAAGATATGGACGAATTGGGTTTAACGCTGGTGGATGAAGCCGGGTTAGCATTGCGGCAGCTTATGCGTCAGGCAAGGCGGCGTATAGCCTCTGGAGGCGGCGTAATACATACTTCTGTTGAAACGTTTATGGAATTTATTGCGGCAAATACAAACGTATTTCGCTTATTATTACGCGAGCATACTGGTACGTCGTCGGCTTATCGGTTGGCAGTATTTAGAGAGATTCAACACTTCATCGACGAGTTGACCGACTACATTATTGAACAGCAGGGCGTAGAATACGCATGCGCGCAGCTTCAAGCTGATGCTATGGTACGACTTGTATTCAGTGCAGGTGCTGAAGCACTAGAAGCTGATGATAAACTTCGCCGCGAAATCGGTGAGAGAGTGAAAGCACAGCTTCGCTTCGTTCAAGTAGGTGCAACGCAAAAAAGCGTATAATTGAATTAGTGGCGATTGGCCTTTTAAGTCCACATCGTTTGCTCTAATCAAAGCAACCTTATTTTAATACGTCTTCATAGGCCTTTGTGACTCCAAAGGCCTTGTCAATTTGTACTAAAACTAGCTTTTGCGTGTAAGTAAAACGCCAGCCTCAATGTGATGAGTAAAAGGGAATTGATCGAATAGTGCCGATTGAGCAACGTCGTGAGTTTCACTTAAAAGCTCAAGATTTTGCGCCAACGTTTCAGGGTTACACGAGATATACACGATATTATCGTAATCCTGAATCATTCTAAGCGAGTCTTCATCTAACCCAGCTCTTGGTGGGTCAACCAATACAGTTGTGAAATTATATGTACTTAGATCAATGCCTTCTAAGCGACTAAACGTACGTTCACCTTTCATAGCCTGAGTGAATTCTTCAGCGGCGAGTCTTACGATCTTCACATTATTAAGCTGATTTTGTTCAATATTAAACTGCGCAGCTTGTACAGAGGGCTTGGCTATTTCGGTCCCCACAACATTATCGAAGTGAAGCGCTAGCGGCAGTGAGAAGTTACCTGCACCGCAATACATCTCCAGTAAATCGCCAGAGAGCGGCTTTACGCAATCTAGTGCCCATTCAATCATGCTACAGTTCACTTCGGCATTGGGCTGAGTGAAGCTATTTTCGATATGCTTAAATATGAATTCTTTGCCATTAACGGGTAAGCGCTCAATAACAAAATCGTTGTCGATAATAAGCTTTTGTTTTCTCGCACGGCCGATGATGTTTACTTTCGGAAAGTGAGCCTCGAGTTTCGCCTTTAATTCTTTTGCAGCCTCTTGCCACTTCTCATCTAGTTGACGATGGTATAAAAGGCTGATGACAAGCTCGCCAGATAGTGCAGAAAGATAATCGATTTGAAAAAGCTTCTTTCTTAGCGCTTCATTTGGTCTTACTTCTTTTAACAACAGCGCCATAGCATCGTTTATTGCTTTACAAGCAGGAGGAAAGCTATCTACGCGATACTTCTCTTTTGTTTCCTGGTTGAACATGATGTGAAACAAATCATCGCCCTCATGCCATACTCTAAATTCGGCGCGCATACGGTAGTGTGTTGGTTGCGATGGAAATACGGTTAAGTCAGGCGCATTGAACGGAGAAAGTAACGCAGTAAGACGTTCTACTTTTTCGTCCAACTGAGCTTGATAGCGTTGTTGTTCGGTCGCGGTCATAAAATTCTCCATTCAATGTTGAGGTCGCGAATTGTAGTCCCTTATAAAATAACTGCAACATGCGCTATCTACTTCTGCATTATTATCAGGAACGACCTAGTAAAAAAAGCTGTATTAAAATTAAACAATACTGATTCTTTGCCGATAATAAGATTGAGGATAGTGAGGATCAAATTATGAACGTGGGTCAAATTAAGGCTTTTATGGGCGACCAGAAGGTCGATCAAAAAGCAGATCAAAAGGCATCAGTTCACCCGAACGAAATGTTGAAAAAGCAGTTACAGCAAGAAGGATTGCAGCAAGCGGCTGAGTTTTCTAAACAACAAGCGGCATCGGTATCTGTTTCCAGTAGCCAAACTAGCATCGGCTTACGTGTGGTGAGTAGCAGCCTTAACCAAGCGTTAGTTATAGATGGCCAAAAGCCACAAGAAGCCAAAGAGAAAAGCATTGAAGATAAGTCGAACAGTTTGTTCGACTTTGAAAAAGTTGCCAGAAACGTACTTAAGTTCGTAGGTGGCGTCATTAGAGGTGCGGCAAACGGTGGCGCCAGCGATGAAAAGCTTAATGGCTTATTTAGCCAAGCGAGAGAAGGCGTAAGCCGTGGATTCGCTATGGCTGAAAAAGACCTCGCTGGTTTTATGAATGAAGAGATTGAGCAAGGAATGACAAAAAGCCGCGATCTCATCGATACAGGAATAAACGATCTGGAAACTGACATATTTGGTCGCCAGCAGCCGAACGCTGTAACGCTTTCAGCCTTAAACGCGGTAGCTGCATCGGATGAGAAAAGCGGAAGCTTGCTGATTCGAACTAAAGATGGCGACGAAGTGAGTTTTAGTTTTGAGAGTCTTCGCTCGTTCCAAGCGTCTCAACAACTTAATTTCCAAGTGCAGGCATCTCAGGAGCAATCAGGCGGTAGTGGCGAGCAAGGCGAAAACAATTTTTCAGCGTCATACCAACAACAAACTTCGTACCAATACTATGAGCGAAGCGGTATTAGCTTTTCATTGAAAGGCGAGCTTGATGAAGATGAGTTAGAGTCGATAGCTGATTTGGTTGGTCAAGTTCAGGATCTCGCCGACACCTTTTACAGTGGTGACATCGACAAAGCATTTGAAGAAGCGTTAAGTTTAGGCTTTGACGATAAAGAGTTAGTTGGCTACGCGTTACAGTTAAATAGAACAACACAGACCGAAGTACTAAAGACGTATGAGAACATCCAACATTACAATGAAGACAAAAGCGATAATTCGAAGTTTGGAAATGTGGTTAGCCCTATTGCGCAATATCTAGAAAAGATGATGGATACTTTTGCTAATGCCGAAAGTACGTTAGAAAGTAACGAAGACTATAATACCTTAATAGGTGGGTTGATTAATGAGATGAAAGACGTGCAGGTGCCAGATCTTGTAACTGCTATAAATAGGTTTCACGCTTTCAATCAAACGTTACTTAATGGACTTCCTCAATCTGCTGAGACAAGTGAATAACTAACTATTTACTAATATAAAAGCCCGGTAGCGACAGCTAACCGGGCTTTTTTATAGCCTATAAACCGTACTCACAAAATTATGCGTGTTCGACTTTGTCCTTTGCAGGGCGAACTTTTAGGGTTCGCTCCTGGAAGATTGAGTCGTTAGTTTTATCGATAACGCTGTTTAAGTCGTCAGTTACAACTTCGATAAAACCGTATCCTTTTCTTTTTCCAGTTTTACGATCCTTCATTAAGCGAACCGACTGTACTTCAATAAAGCTACTGAAGTATTCCTTTACTGCGTTCTCGTTTGCTCTATAAGGCAAATTACCCACATATAAAGTTTCTACTGATCCGTCATTAGAATGTGCTCTGGCATCTGAGGAAGATGGACTTTGAATAAGAGACGCTAGCCAAGGAGTAACGATACCGCTGATCAGCAGAGCTGCTGAGACGGTCAGTGGAACATGGACGTTTAAACTAGCAGAAGAAAATAACAAGTAACCTGCAATTGCAAAAATAGCGCTAATAACAGCGCATTGAATAAAGCCTACTTTCATATACCTACCTTTCTATTGTTTATTATGGTGTTGGAGGCTGTATATAGTTTACTCATTTGTAACAAATTGAACAATAAAATGTGAAAAAACTAGTCTAAAGATGGATTGAGTCGCTAGAAATGATGCAGAAATGAGCGGTTAACACCAAAAGTGGCTTAAAAAGCAAAAAAATCCAATTTAAGTGTTGATCTTTCACAAGAGGTATCTATAATGCGCTCCACGTTCTGAGGGGGCTTCGAGAAAAACAAAGCCAACTTAGCAACAAGTGCGAAACCAAGTTTTCAAACAAATAAAAAGTTTAAAAACATGGTTGACATCGAAAATAAACGATGTAAAATGCGCACCTCACTCGAACAGGGTGAGTCACTAAGAAGCAACGGCTTTTAGTGAATGTTCTTTAAAAATTTAGACAAGACAATCTGTGTGGGCACTCGTTAAGAGTGTCACAACGACGATTC